>JBDHQY010000011.1:0-13538 GCA_039807315.1 Steroidobacter sp.
TCCAATTGGAGCTCCACTTGATCCTGCGAACGCCACCGAAGCTGCCGAATGCGTTCCGCCTGCGAGCCCGGCACCGGAAGCACCTCGAAGCTGCCGTCGCGTACATCAACGGCGGCCACGGCCGTGCCCGCCAGGCCCTCAGCGCCCGCCCCGACCACTGGCAGGAATGTGGGCCCGAGCAGCACGGTCCTGTCATCCGGCGACCACGCCGCGCGCAATCGGGCAAAAGGCTCGTTCGGCGCTGCCCACAAGGGTTTGGCCTGTGCCGCCGCCACATCGATGACGAACAGCTGCTGCAGCTGCTGGAGATACAACCCGCTTTCGTCCCCGCCCTCCCGTGACCGCCACATCGCCCGCAGCTGGTCGTGCGTGTACGCCGCCCACGGCTCCGGCCAGATGGAGATCGTGTTCGGGAACAACGCCCGCCGACCATCGGGCGAGAACAGCGCCGCCGGGAACAGCGGCGTGGAACGATTCACCGGATCTCCCGCCTGCATCACCACAGCGCGCGCCTCGGAATGCTCCGGAGTGATGACGTACAACGCCTGCTGATCCCGCATCCAGGCACCACAGCCGTACAACAGCTCGAATGCATCTCGCGCCTGCACGACATAGCCTTGCGTCCGCTGCTCGGCCGTGGGCGTCAATGTGCATGGCACCCTTGCACCGTATATCAGCGCTCCGTCCGGCCGCACGCTGAAGTGCAGGACATCGGACCGATGCCGGGTCAGATACCGCACCTCGCGGGTACCGACATCCACGCTGACCACCTGATGGACCCGCTGCGCATCCTCCCACAACAGGCCCAGGTGTCCGTCATCGATCCAGCGCGGCAGATTGAGCCAGGGCAGGACCAGACTCTCGCTGCCGCTGTGACTCACGTAGCTGTCGCCTCGGGCATGCGTGAACAGTCGCGCCACCGTTACCGGTGGCGCGATCACCGGCATGTCGAGCCTGCCCACCCGCAGTTCCGCCCACACGCCGTCACGTGCAATGTCTCCGGTGATCAGCATGACTGCGAACCGACGCCCGTCCGGCGAGACCACCACGGCGTTGTCGTTGCGATCGACCATTGCACGGGTGGTCTCGAACATCGCCCGCACCGTAAGAGGCGCCTGCGCCGATGCCGGCATACTCCAGACGGAGAAACCGAACATCGCACAAACCGCGGCAATGAGCGTTCCACGCCGATACGGGCGCAGTCGCCGTTGGCACCTCATGGCATCAGAACTCGTAGGCCGCGCGTAGATACCCGAAGCGTTGCCGCAGATCACCCTGCGACAGGTCATAGCCGAGCGAATAAAAGAGCTCCGCGAAGGGCGGTGCCTTGTCGAACAGATTCACCACACCCAGCGTCAGCTTGAGGCCATCGGACCAGCCGCCGCCGAACACGGCGCCGGCCGCCAGGGAAACCTGCGCGTCCAGCAGGACCTGCGAAGGGATGGTGCGCCCGCGGTCCTCACCGAACGCCGTACGGTCCGCATACGAATCGATGTAGCGCGCCGTCAGCGAGGTCCCCCAACCCTCATTCGACCATCCCAGCGTGCTGGTCCCGCGCCAGCGCGTGATCGTACCGTCCAGGCTCGCCACGCCCACTCGCTCGACCACCGGTGTATTCGGCACCTGCACGGCGTCATAGTCGTCGACCCAGGTTGCCGACAGATCCCAGTGCCAGCGGCCCAGCTGCGTCTGCCTATCGAAGTTCAATGCGATATCCACACCATCGGTGGTCGTCCGCCCGAAGTTGATACGCGAGGCGTCGATGGTGTCGATGACCCCGGGCAACCCCGCGGCGACATCCGCAGGCGTCGGCGCGCGGCGAATCACCCGCTGGGGAAACAGCGATTCGTTGGCAAGCACCAGTGCCGGCAGAAAATTGGCGATGCGACCATCGATCAGCGTGTTCCAGTAGCTTGCCGAAAACCGCCAGTCGGGCAGCTGTGATGGCGTGTAGACGAATCCCGCCGTCCAGGTTCTTCCTTCGACCGCATCCAGATCCGGATTGCCGCCGGAGAGCTGCCGGATCGGCGTCAGCTCGCCGTTGCGGCGTGGATCGTTGATGCTGTTGTTCAGGTTCTCCAGGCGTGGCGCATACAGCTCGAACAGCGCAGGCGCCCGGAAGCTGGTGCCATAGGAGGCGCTGACGAGCAGAGCCTCCAGCGGCCTCCAGCGCAGTCCGTACTGCGGATTGAAGGAGGAGCCGAAATCGTTGTATCGATCCTGGCGTCCGGCGACTGTCAACGACACCTCGTGCAGCAGCGGCGCACTGATTTCGCCTCCCACCAGCGGTATCCGCGCTTCGGCGAACGCAGCATTCACCGTCCGGCCGTACTCGACGAAAACCCCGGTGCGCGAATAGATGTCCTCACGGCGATACTCCGCACCCACCACCGCCTGCACCTCGCCAGCAGGCAAAGAAAAGAGAGGGCCGCGCGCGAAGGCGACGACCTGCCCGCCGCTCGACTCGAGCCGGTTGATCGGACGTGTCAGCAGCGAGGCCAGCAGCTGCGGGCTACCGCCAGGCCCGTCCTGGAACACATTGAGCGCGGTGGCTGGATCGGTCGATGCGAGTGCAGCGGCGGCACGCGTGCGATCCACTACGTTGTCATTCCAAGTCGAGGCGGTCTCGTCGCTGTACACGCCAGCGACCTCCCAGTCCCATTGACCGATGTCGCCGCGCAGCCCGCCGACCGCGCGCTTGAGCGTCGATTCGGCCGCCCGCTGGCGCGGCCCCAGTCCCGTGAACAGGTAATCGGCCGACACGTCCACGCCGAACGGATTGAATGGATTGTCGGCAGGCACGCGCGCACTGGACAACGTATCGGGCTCGAACTGCGAACGGACGGCTCGATCCACATACATCGCTTCGAGGAAGGCCGTGAGATAGGACGAAACATCGAACTGCGCATTGAGCAGGGCACTGCGCCGCTGCACCTGTGGCACTACCGACTCATACGCGGACAGGCTGTCCAGATTGCGCTGGCCGGCTGTCCCGAGGAAGTCCGCAGGCGTCAGGCCCACGCCGCTGCTGCCGTCGGGTACCGCGGCGAAGCGTGACGGCAGGCCCGGAAGATTGTTCGTCGTGCGCGAGCGCACGTTGCCGGGATTGGTGTTCGCGGCGCGCAGATCATCGCCGCCAAAGCGGGTGAAATCCTGGTTCGCCCAGCGATCACGCTCGGCGCCCAGCAGAAATTCCTTGTCGAAGTAGTCCAGTGTCAGCGCCGCCTGCAGTCGCTCCCCATGGTAGCCAGCTCCCGCCGACGCGCGCCGCTCGCGACCGCCGCCCTCGGCGGTGCCAACGGAGAGATCCACTACCGGGCGCGGAATATCGCGCTTCAGCACCACGTTGATGACGCCGCCCATGGCATCCGCGCCATACACCGCAGAAGCCGAATCGGACAGCACCTCGACTCGTTCCACGGCGGCAAGCGGCAACGTGTTCAGATCGAATGCGTTGTACGAAAGATTCACTGCGGAGGGCAGCGCGCGCCGTCCATTGATGAGCACCAGCGTGGTATCGAAGCCCAGGCCGCGCAGCTGCGCCACCTGCGCTCCACCCAGCAGGTAGTTCTCGTCGAACTGGAAGGACACCTGTGGCACGTGCCGCATGAGCTCGGCCACCGTCGATACCCCCAGCGCAGCGATTTTGTCGCGGTCGAAAATCACCACCGGCGCCGCCTGCACTTCATCCGGCAGCTTCAGTCGCGAACCGGTCACCACGATCTCCTCCAGCATCTCGCGCTTCGGCATGGACACCTCTTCGGCGGCCGACGCGCGCTGCACGACGAACGTGGTCTCGTTCAACGTGTCGAAGGTCAGGCCGGTATCCGCCAGCAGCCGCGTCAGAGCGCCGCCCGGCGTCACCGTCCCGACCAGCGCCGGCGCTTCGATGCCGGCCGCCAAGTCCGAGTAGAAGATGACCTGCATTCCCGACTGCTGCGCCAGTTCGTTGAGCGCGGCACCGACCGGCTGCGACTTGATGTCCACCGTCACCATCCTCGCCGCAGCCGCGGGTGTTTCCGCTGCCGCAGCGGCACCATAGCCGCCGATCAGCGCCAGACAGATCCCCGGCCAGTAATTCCAGTTGTTGTCCATACAGCTCCTCTCTTTTTTTTTACCGACGTCGATGGGTCCGACCACCGGCGCCGGTCATTGCGTTCTGCAACCCAAGCCGCTCGCTCAGAGCGTTTCGTCGAAATTTCTCATTCGCTGTACCGGTAGACCGGCACGCAGGTAAAAGGGGGTAACGAGTCCGTCGGGCAGAGCCGGACCGAGTGCCGCAGATACCCCGTTCTCGCCATACCCAGGGTCTACCGATCTGCAATCAGAGTGCGCGCGGAGTGCGGATGAGCCTGCCAACCAGCAAGAAGAAGCCCAAAGGTGCGACGCAAGGGTTCGAAGAGACCGTTCGCGCCTACGATCGCGAGCTGCACGGCTTTCTGCTGCGACGTCTGCGAGGCCAGGGAGAAAGCCCGGAGGACGTTAGACAGGAGATCTATCTGCGGATGCTGCGCTTTGCCGACGCCGATCTGGTGCGCGAGCCACGCGCTTATCTATATCGAGTCGCGCGTAACGTACTGCACGACAAGCTGCTGCTGGTGAAGCGCAACCGCACGTTCGCCGAAGAAGCCGAGAGCGACGAGATCGGCGAGGACGAAGTCAGCCGGGCCGACAACCAGCGCGACATAAGACGCATCGTCGATCAGCTGCCGTCCCTTTATCGCGCCGTGCTGATCCTGCGCATCCGGGAAGGAATGAGCTACGACGAAATCGCCAGAGAGCTGACGCTGTCGGTACACACGGTCAAGAAATACCTGCACCTGGCGCTGGTCCAGTGCCGACTGATCGGTCTTGGATTGAAATGACTCGGCAAGGGAGAAGCGACATGAACCCGCTGGGCGCCGGAACGCTGATGGAAATCCGCAAGGAGGCGGCGGCGTGGCTGCTCGAAATGGACCTGGAGCCCAAGCGCTGGAATCGCAGACGCTTTGCCGCCTGGCTCAAGTCCTCGCCGCAGCACATGGAGGAATTTCTCGCGCAAAGCGCTCTATGGGGCGCCTTGGTCGACCTCGACCCGGGCGGCATCGACCTCGACAATCTGCCCAAGGGCCCGGACAACGTGATCGAATGGCCGGAAATCCGCCAGGCCGGATCGCAAGGCGTCCGCAGCCGGTTGCGCTGGTGGTTCGTCGGTCTGGCGGCCGTGCTGATGCTGCTGGTGTCGACAACCGCCCTCTGGGGACTGCGGCTGAACCGCAGCGAAGTGCTGGCCACCGCCATCGGCGAGCAACGCGCCGTACGGCTGGACGACGGCTCGGTCGTTCATCTGAATACGGACACGCGGGTACGCATCCATTTCACCGACAGCGCGCGCCAGATCGAGTTGCTGCAGGGCGAAGCGCTGTTTACGGTGCGGCGCGACGTCGACCGGCCTTTCCAGGTGCAGTCCGACGGCATCCGGGTGGAAGCGCTCGGCACCCAGTTCAATGTTCGCCGTCGCGACCGCGACACCATCGTTTCAGTGATCGAGGGCCGCGTTGCGGTGGTCGACCCGTCACGGGCCGCGGCGAGCGCCGAACCGTCGGTTGCGCCGGCCTCCGCTCGAGCGGCCGGCGCAGCCGACGGGCGGATCGTGATCGAGTCGCCGCGGAAAACACCAAGTTCGCCAGGCGCTGCGCCCGATACGCCCTACGAGGCTGGGCGCCCCGCGCCCGCCGGCGCGCTGGCGGTTCTGGGCGCCGGCGAACAGGCCAGCATCTCGACCCAAGGTACCGTCGAGCAATCGCCGGCCCAGAGTGTCACGTCGGCAACCGCCTGGCGACAGCGCCAGCTGATCTTCAGCAACACGCCCCTCGCCAGCGTTGCTGCGGAAGTGGCCCGTTACAACATCGCCCCGCGGCTGCACATCGAAGGTGCGAAGCTGCGGCAGCGGCGGCTCAACGGCGTGTTCGCCGCCGACGATCCCGAATCGCTGATCCAGTTCCTTGCCCGGGACCCGACGCTCGCGGTGACGCGCAGCGGCGATGTCGTCACCATCCGCACTCGCAACGCCAAACCGGCAAACACGTCGGCCGATACCGGACCGCTCGAGCGCAGCAAGCCGATCAGTAACGAGTGAACCTCGCGGGCTTCATTCCTCCGAGGCTCACCAGGCGCTGCAGCGGCCGCAAAACCTCGCCGATGGCAATCTGGCGCGTACCGGCCGCATAGACCACGGCCTGGACACGACTGTGCAAGCCCAGTCGCTGCTTCGCAGCCTCGATGTAACTATGCGCGGTCGACGGACTGATGCCGAGAATGGTCGCTATCTCCCCGTCGCCCTTGCCCAGCGCCACCAATTCCAGACATTCCCGTTCCCGGCGACACAGCTGCGGAATGTCGGCGGCGGGCATGCTCGGTCGCTGCATCTGCGCCGCGCGATCGAAGAGATATTGCGCCATGAGCTGCGCCGCCAGGAAACATCGCGCAGACAGCCGCCTGCCGCCCGGCACGATGGAACAGGAAGCCGGCGTGCCCGGCTCGAATACAGGTCCATGAATCGGAATGGTGTAGCCATGCCTGAGGCCATACTGACGGGCGTTGCGCAACATCCGTCGCTGCGGCAGCGTAGTCCGGCCGCGAAATACTTCATCCCAGAAGAAGGGATCCCGAGTGCGTTCCGCGCGTAGGAATACCGGATCGATGCGGTGCAGCTGCCGTTCGCTGTAGTGCTCGACCCACGACTGCGGATAGTTGATGACCATGACGGCCTGCTTGGCGCGCAGCGGGTCGACATGGGAAGCGCAGGCAAAATAGCGAAAGCCCAACGCATCCAGTGCGCGCTGGAAGGCCAGCGTCAGTAGCGCCACCTGTCTTGCCTCGCGACAGCGCTCGATGAAATCCTGGGCCGTCTGGAATTCATTCATGGCCAACGTCCTCACTGTCCGTGTGTCCGCCAGAATCGTCCGCGACCGGGCAATAATGCGTGAGTCCTGCTCCGTGCTGCAATCCGGCCCGCAAGCCGGCAGGCCATGCGGATTGCGGTTATCAGGCCCGCATGGCACACGACCGCCGAGGCACTACGTAACGTTCTGGGTACGCAGTCCGGCGCTCGCAGCCTTCGGCAACGAACCCGGCAGGTTCGATCAGCCGTCGGACCGATTGCCATCCTTTGCCTCGGGGCCGCCGCGATGCAGAAACTTGCCGAACAGGCGCTCGAGCGGGCCGCCGAGCAGCAATACGATCAGCGCCAACGCCAGCGACAGCCATGCGATGGCCAGCAGGCCCGCTCCTGCGGCAACGCCGAGCCCGGCCGTCAGCCAGATCGCCGCTGCGGTAGTGAGCCCCGCCACCTTGCCCGGCTTCTCGCGATGCAGGATCACGCCGGCGCCGAGAAAGCCGATCCCGGTAAGCACGCCCTGGATGACACGACTGACCGCGTCGGCTCCCGTGCCCGGCATCTGCGACATGGCTAGCGTCACCACCGCCGACCCCACGCTCACCAGCGCGAAGGTTCGAACGCCCGCGGGCTTGCGGTGCAGATCGCGGTTGAGGCCGATCACGGCACCGCAAATGAACGCCGTGCACAGGCGCAACGCAATTTCAGTCAACGGCAGGGATTGCATGAGGGGCCGGTCGCTCCATTCCACTTAACTTCTATCGTCATCGCGGATCCAGTCGCGCAGCGCTGCTTCAGTGTCCGCACCGCGCTGCGGAACTGCACCCGGCGCCTCCGTCGGCGTACTCGAGAAGCGTGGCGCTGGACCGGCTTGCAGCAACCCATTCGGACTCGATGTGCGCACTGCCGTCGACGATGGCCGCATCCACCACCTGACCTCGCCCGCCGGCACGCACGTTCATCACCGCGGCCAGCAGACCGATCGCAAGATACAGCGCGCCGCCACCGATGTCGCCGACCAAGGCGGGCGGCGTCATCGGCGTTGCATCCGGCTGGCCGGCGTACCAGAGCGCACCGGACAACACCACATAATTGAGAGCGTGACCGGCGGCGTGCGCCAGCGGCCCTTGCTGGCCTCAGCCGTCATGCGCCCGTAGACGAGCCGCGGATTGCGTTCCAAACACACCTGCAGACCAAGCCCGATGCCGGCGATTTCCAGAACCCGCAGTCCGGCCAGCGGTCCGCTTCGTGTCATGCCGATGCCCTGCGCGATGGATGCTCGCAGGCATTTTGCGCGGCCAAGCTGCGCTGCTCACGCCGACGGCTGCATGCGCGTGCTACCGTCCGGCGGCCGATGAACTGCCAACAAGCAGCAAGGAGCTGACGATGAGAACGATTGCCGCCGCGGGACTCGCCGCCGCCTGCCTGACATTGGGAATGGGGATCGGTTACGCCGCCAAGACCAAGGGACCGGGAGTCGCCCTGGTCACCGGCAAGCCGGCACAGGATGCCGGGCGCGCTGCCCTGCAGGAAGCCGAAAGGCTGGCCGGCAACGGCAGCTGGGAGCTGATCGGCGTGGCGCGCGTGTATTACCTGTCCGGCGACAAGGCGCGCGGCCAGGCGCTGCTCGACCAGGTGCTGAGCGGCAAAACCGCTTCCAGCGATTGGTATCGCATCGGCTCGCTGTACGCCGAAGCCGGCGACAACGCCCAGGCCGAATCCTTCTTCCAGAAGGCGCTGGCCGCGGAGCCCAAGGACGATACCGGTCAAGCCGAAGTCGGCGCCTGGTACATCCGGACCGGTCAGCGCGAGAAAGGCGAGGAACTGTTGACGAAGGCCTTCTCCAGAAATCCGGATGAGTTCTGGCACTACGTGCGCATGGCAGAAGCATTCCTGAACGTCGCGCCGAGATAGCCGACGCCACCTCGGCATGAGCAACGATTCGCCGGCGACCTCGTCTCATGCCGACCGTCGATCGATATCGGGCCGCTCTGCAGCGACGACGGAACCGATCCGGCGAAGCGCCGCCGCCTTCAGCTATTGAGCCGGCTGGTCGCTTCGGCGGAAACCGCGATGAACGCTTCGCGTTGTGCTTTCCTTTCGACTTCCAGCTCGGCGATGGCGCGGCGCACCGCCTGCAACAGCTCGGTCTGGGTGTAGGGCTTGCTCAACCAGCCCAATGGCCGGGACAGGCGGGCCTGCTCACGCAACAGCCGGTCGGCATAAGCGCTCACGAACAGGCTGCGGATGCCGAGCCGCTCGAAAATGGCGATGGCGGCGTCCACCCCATCGATGCGGCTCGCCAGCCGCACGTCCATCAGAATCAGGTCGGGCCGGTCGCGTTCGGCCAGGTCGAAGGCATTGCTGGCGGTGGTGGCGAAGCCGGTGCAAGCGAAGCCGGCCTGCTCCAGGCAGCGTTCGCAATCCTGCGCCACCAGATACTGATCCTCGACGATCTGGATGCGCGGTCTGTGATTCATGCGGGTGCCCGCCTGTTCATGCCTGCCCGGTGTGTTCTGTTGTTTATTTCAAGGACCTGCCTTCGACCACCACGTACTGCGCGGGAATGGCGAGCGTGACGCACAGGCCATCGGGTTCGAAGTCCATCGATGCCGTACCGTTGAGTTCATAATGCAGCTGCCGCTGCACGAGTTCCGTGCCGAAGCCGCAGCGGTCGGGCGGATGCACCGGCGGGCCGCCGCTTTCCCGCCAGAGCAACAGGAACTCGTCCCGCCCATCCTCGCCGGTCGCCAGCCGCCAGGAGACGTCCACCCTGCCTTCCGCCGTGGACAAGGCGCCGTACTTGGTCGCGTTGGTGGCCAGCTCGTACAGGACCAGTCCGAGCGACAGCGCCGCCGAGGATGCGATCACCACATGCTCGCCGTTGCCGGTGTAGCGGCGGCCTTCGTTGGCAAAGGGGCCGAGCTGGGTGGCCAACAGTTGCGACATCGGCACGTTGTTGCAGCGTTCGTTCGACAGCAGCTCGTAGGCCCGTGCCAGCGCCAGTATCCGGCCCATGAAGGATTGCTCGAAGTCCTGCAGCGACTGGGCCCGGCGCAGAGTCTGGTGCGCCAGGCCGATCACCACCTGCAGCATGTTGCGCACGCGATGATTGAGCTCGGCAACCAGCAGCCGCTGCTGTTCCTCGGACGCCATCAGATTGCGCAACTCCGCGTCATCGCGCCGTAACGCTTCCAGCTGCGCGGCCAGGTCCTGATCGGCGGTCAGCATCTCCTCGGGATCATGGGTTGCCGACGGCTCGGACGACGGACCGTGGAGCCCAGTGTGCGGATCGTTGTCGCCGTGATTCATGAGCCCTGCTCCTTATTTGCGGTCCGGCGTTGCTGGAGCGGAATCCGCCGGGCCATTGGTTGAGTCCCTAAGTGTCTGGTCCTCGGCTTGCGGAAACGCGACCACCAGCGCACCAGCCGGGAAGCGACAGTGCCGATTCAGCGCAAAGAGCATGCCCGGCAAGTTGTCGTGCGAGCGCCTGCTGTGCTCAATACGTGGATTCCGGCCAAGAATCACACCCGCTGCCGGACATGCGTACGCACACGCTACCGGGTGGTCGCGGCACGGCAGCCTCGTGAGCTACCTGCTCATCAGCTTGCGCAGTTCCTCGGCCGCCGCCAGATAGTCCTGCCGCATGACGTGACGATGAATGAAGCGTCCCGGCGTGAGCGCGGCGGTCGTGAGATAGGCGACGATGCGCCGCTGCTCGCTTGCCAACCTGTCGCTCGCTTCGCGCCTGGCGATACTCCTGGCCCAGGCTTTGCGTGGGGTTGTTGCTGCGCTCATCGTTCTTGCTTCGTCGTTGCCACCAACAACAACTCGTGGCTGCGACCGCAAGTTCCGGCGGCCGGCTCCTGCATTGGCGTGCAAGCAGTCTCGCCGCGCGAAGCGGCTCCGCATCGCCTGACCGATCGCCGCTGCAACAGCGGCAGCGGAATTTTTCGTCATTCCTGCATAGAGCCCGCCCTTCAACGGAGGCGGGAAGCGATCCGACTGGATTGCCGTCCGCGCGACTCGAGCGCACAACCAGCTGTCACGACCAACCGAAGCGCGCTCAGGGCAGATCGTCGGGCAGCCTGTCCTGGTCGGCGTACTGCAGGCCGAAGCCGTAGGCGAACAGGGGATCGTAGCTCGCGTCATGGCGATTCAGCGGCACCTGGCTGGCACTGCGCGGCCAGGAGAAAGCCAGCCGACCGCTGAAGTCGTGCGCCACTTCGCCGTTGACCTTGCGGAAAATGACATCGGCGATGCCCGCGCCTTCCGACCCCGGCAACCAGGCTGCGACGAACGCATCCGAAGCATTCAGCTGCGGATTCACGTACAGCGGCCGACCGCTGAGAAAGATCGACACCACTGGAATGCCGGCCGACTTGAGCCGCCGCAACAGAGCCAGGTCGCCGCCCGCCTCGCCCCGATAGTCGATGGAGGCGATATCGCCTTCGAACTCGGTGTAAGGATCTTCGCCGAACACCACGATGGCCACATCGGGTTTGTTGCCATAGCTGCCGTCGAGACTCAGACGAGCGCTGCCACCTGCCTCGATAACCGCGGCGCGAATGCCGGCGAAGATGGAAGTGGCGCCGGGGAAATCCGCGTTGGTCGTGTGCGTGCCCTGCCAGGTAACGGACCAGCCGCCGCTCTGCTTGCCGATGTTGTCGGCGCCGTCGCCGGCAACGAGCACGTCGAGCTGGCGCGACAGCGGCAACAGACCACCTTTGTTCTTCAGCAGCACCAGCGATTCGCGCACTGCCTGGCGAGCCACGGCTCTATGTTCCGGCGCGCCCAGCAACGCCACCTTGTTGGCCAGCGGCCGGCTGGACGGACGCCCTTTCACGAACATGCCTGCCCGCAGTTTGACGCGCAGAATGCGGGTGACGGCATCATCGATGCGCGATTGGGGAATCTCGCCGGCACGCACATGCGCCACCGTACTCTGCAGGAACTGCTTCCAGTCCTGCGGCACCATGAACAGGTCGATGCCTGCGTTGACCGCGGCCGGACAATCGCCCCGGGTGCAACCCGGCACCGTTTCGATGCCGTCCCAGTCGCTGACGATCAGGCCATCGAATCGCATCCTGCGCTTGAGCACGTCGGTGAGCAGGTAACGATGCTCATGCAGCTTCACACCCTGCCAACTGCTGTACGAGGCCATGATGGTCTGCACGCCCGCTTGCAGCGCCGCGACATAGCCCTGGCCGTGGAGGTCCAGCAGCTGCCGCTCGGTCGAGAGATTGTCGCCTCGATCGACGCCACGCTCGGTGCCGCCGTCGCCGATGAAATGCTTCGCGGTGGCGAGAACATGCGCGGCATCGAGGAACGATGCGGTGCCGGGCGCGCCTTGCAGTCCCCGCACCGCCGGGCCGGCGTACAGCCGGACGATCTCGGGGTCTTCCGAATACGCCTCGTAGACGCGCCCCCAGCGCTCGTCGCGCGCTGCGATCACGGCAGGCGCAAATGCCCAGTCGAGCCCGGTCACGGCAATCTCCCGCGCCGTGATCTCGGCGATGCGCCCGATCAGATCGGGATCGCCCGTGGCACCGAGGCCGATATTGTGCGGGAACAGGGTTGCGCCGATGACATTGCCATGGCCATGCACCGCATCGGTGCCCCAGAGGATCGGGATGGCCGGCGCGCCGGCGCTCATCGAGGCATCGTAGTAAGCGTCCGCCAGGGCCACCCAATCGGCAACGCTTGCGTTCCTGTCGTTGCCCGGCCAGCTGCCGCCGCCATTGAGCACCGCGCCGAAGCGATAGGTCCTCGTGTCCTCGGCGGTGGCGTAGCGAATCTCCGGCTGCAGCATCTGTGCGACTTTCTGCTCCAGCGTCATCGTCCGCAGCAGCGAGGCAATGCGCTTCTCGATCTGGCGATCGTGCGGCACCGGACTGGACCCACGCGGCCATTGTGCTGCAGGCAAGGATGTGGATGGAGCCGTTTGCGTCGCATCGTGACCGACACTGCAGCCGAGCGTGGCCGCCAACGACGCGCCCAACGCAATTTCCAGGCCGCAACGCAGCCGCCGCCGGCAATCCCGCATGATATCTGGTTCCGATGGATTCGACAGGCCGCCACGGCGGCCATGGGCAAGCGCCTCCCCGTGCGCTTTTTGCGATCAAGATATCATTGCGGGCGCAATTCTCGAGAGCGCCGCGGCCGAGCCGTAAAGAAGCGACGCATGCGCTACCACGGCATGCGTCGCTGTCGCTCAATTCCAGTTGTTGCGAGTACGGAACTCCTTCACCTGGCGCTCGGCCTCCTCGCGCGCCAGGCCGTAACGTTCCTGCAGCTTGCCGGCGAGGATCTCGGTGTGGCCTTCCAGCTGATCGATCTCATCGTCGGTGAGCTTGCCCCACTGCTGCTTGATCTTGCCTTTCAGCTGTTTGAAATTGCCCTGAGCGATGTCTTTGTTCATGGAACTCTCCGTTAGTGATGTGCCGCAGGGCATTAACGCGGCCTCGACAGGAAGGTTGCATGACAAGAACGAAATGATCGCCGCCGCGCGCATCGCAGGCCGATCGTAGGTGGATCGCCTATTCCTTCGGGCGGCACTCCTCGGCAAAGAAACAGTGCTCGACGCTTGCCATTCGAGCGGCCCGGCGGCTGCGGCGCACCGCCGCAGCCGCCATGGATTCACATCGAGCCGACCACGGCG
>JBDHQY010000476.1:0-2662 GCA_039807315.1 Steroidobacter sp.
TCTCATATCCGACCTGGATGACACCGAGACCAGCCTGGCCGAACGGCTCGACGACTCGCACTATCGCGACGACGTGCTGCGGCTGCTGTTCATCTGCTGTCACCCGGATCTGCCGGCGACGCAGCAGATCGCGCTGGCGCTGCGCATCGTCTCCGGCCTGACCGTAAAGGAAATCGCGCGCGCCTTTCTCGTCGGCGAGAGCGCGATGGAACAGCGCATTACCCGAGCCAAACGGCGGGTGGCAGCCAACGAGGTGCCGTTCGAAGCTCCCGGCGCTCCGCAACGCGCCGAGCGACTGGCTGCGGTCGCAGCCATGATCTATCTGCTTTTCAATGAAGGTTATTCGGCGAGCGGCGGCACGGTGCAGGTGCGTGTGCCGCTGTGCGAGGAAGCCATTCGCCTGGCACGGCTGTTGTTGCGGCTGTTCCCGAACGAGAACGAGATCATGGGCCTGAATGCGCTGCTGCTTCTGCAGCATGCGCGAGCGCCGGCCAGACTCGATGCCGACAACCAGATCGTGCTGCTCGAGGATCAGGACCGGCAGTCGTGGAATCACGAGATGATCGCCGAAGGGCTGGCGCTGGTGCAGAAGGCGCTACGGCACGATCGGCCCGGGCCATACCAGATCCAGGCCGCCATCGCCGCGGTGCACTCGCAGGCAGGCAAGGCCGAGGACACCGATTGGCAGCGGATCGACCTGCTGTATCAGGCGCTGGAGAAATTGCAGCCGTCGCCGGTGATCACGCTCAATCGCGCGGTGGCGATCAACAAGCTGCACGGCCCCGCGGCGGCGCTCGCGCTGATCGAGCCGTTGTCGCAGCAGCTGGATGGCTACTTCCACTTCTTCGGCGTGCGGGGTGCCCTGCTCGCGCAGCTCGGTCGCACTGACGAGGCACGCGCTTCGTTCGACCGAGCGATCGCACTGGCCCACACAGCCGCCGAGGCAGCCCATATCCGCTTGCATATCGATCGTCTGCTCAAGGAAGGCGAGCCTGCCGCTGACGCACCTCGCCACTGAGGCCGCTCCACGGTCGTGCGGCTTTCTTGCGTCAGGGAAGGCCCGATGTGCTCCGCCTCATCACTCCCGCACAAAGCCTGCCCTCGCGCAGGGCGGGGCGCGAACCCATCCGAATCGGCAATATGGATTTCCGACCGATCAAACCGAGAGCAGGCTCTGCGCGGGAATGACCAGAAAGGAATGGATCAGGGCGCTCTTGGCGCCGTGCGCCGGATGAACGAAGGTGCGCGGACCGGATTTCCCCTGAACGAGCCGCTCGATTGTCGTACCACGGCATCGTGGCTCGTCCTTGGAGCGACCAGTCCTGGAGAACGGATCATGCCCAGCCATCGGGTCGTATCGCGGCAAGAATGGCTCGAAGCCCGCAAGCAATTCCTGAGAAAGGAACAAGAGGTGGCCCGCGCCCTCAACCGCCTGAACGAGCAGCGTCGGCAGCTCCCCTGGGTGAAGGTCGACAAGCCCTACGTCTTCGAGGGCGCGAGCGGCCGGCTGTCGCTCGGCGATCTGTTCGACGGCCGCAGCCAGCTCATCGTGCAGCACTTCATGTTCGGCCCGACCTGGGGGGAAGGCTGCGTGGGCTGCTCCTTTCTCGCCGATCACGTCGATGGCCCACGCATCCATCTCGAACACCACGACGTGTCGTTCGTGGCGATCTCGCGTGCGCCCTATGCACGGATCGTCACTTTCAAAAAACGTATGGGCTGGAGCTTTCGCTGGGTGTCGTCGCACGGCAGCGATTTCAACTACGACTACGCAGTGTCCTTCACGTCGGAGGACATCGCGCAAGGCAAGGTCTATTACAACTACGACATGCGCGAGCTGCAGAGCGAGGAGCTGCCCGGCACCAGCGTCTTCTACCGCGACGAGGACGGCAGCGTCTTTCACACCTACTCGCGCTATGGGCGCGACGACGAGTTGCTGCTGGGCGCCTGCAACTACCTCGAGCTCACCCCCAAGGGCCGCAACGAGACCGGTCCCGCCTTCGATCTGACCGACTGGGTTCGGCACCACGACAAGTACCAGCAGCAGCCGGTCGCCGTCTCGTGCTGTGCCACGAAGACCGATTCTCAGCCACGCTAGCCCAGGACATTCCGCCAAGAGCATGCGCTTGACTCGCGATATCCCGCGCTCCCCGCTTCATGGCTGTCCGGCCCGAGCATGGCCGATCCATTGCACCGGTTCGGCAACGAAAGCGCGTGGGTACACGTGGAAAGTAACTGGGCATTCCCAACAGCTGTGAGCAGCTTCGCGCACGTGACGCAGCCATACAGCATAGGTGGCGTGCCGGCGATCAGATGAACGTCGCCACCTCCGCCAGCGGCTTGCGCTCGATGTCCGGCACCACGCAATCCGCGGCTGGATAACCGACCACCAGTAGCAGGAACGGACGTTCCGAATCGGCGGGGCGTCCCAGGATCTCGTTCAGAAAGCCCATTGGGCTGGGCGTGTGCGTCAACGCCACCAGGCCACATTCATGCACGGCGGCCAGCAGCAGTCCGGTGGCGATGCCGACCGACTCGTTCGGATAGTAGTGCTTGACCTTGCGGCCGTCGGCCAGCCGGCCCCATTTCTGCGCAAAGATCGCGATCAGCCACGGCGCGGTTTCCAGGAACGGCTTGTCTTCATCCGTACCCAGCGGTGCCA
>JBDHQY010000477.1:0-2661 GCA_039807315.1 Steroidobacter sp.
TCGAGCGAGCCGAGGGCCGCGAGCTGATCGACACCGAGGGTCGCCGTTACCTGGATGCGATCTCCTCGCTGTGGGTCACGACGCTGGGACATCGAGTACCCGAACTCGACCAGGCGCTGCGCCAGCAGCTGGAGCGCATCGCCCACTCCACCCTGCTCGGCAACGGCAATCGCATCGTCATCGAGTTTGCGGAAGCGCTGGCGCGCGTGGTGCCGGTAGACCACCCGCACATCCTGTTCGCCTCCGACGGCGCGTGCGCGGTCGAGCAGGCGCTGAAGATCGCATTCCAGTATTGGACCAATCGCGGCGTCACGCAGCGCACGGCTTATCTGGCGTTCGGCAATGCTTACCACGGCGATACCGTCGGTTCGCTGTCGCTGGGCGCCGGCGGCTTCGGCACGCAGATTTTCGATCCGTTGCGTTTCCCGGTGCTGCGCGCTCCGTCGTTCTGCGAGCCGCGCGCACTCGAGGTCGCCGCGCAAATGGTTCGCGAGCACCGCGACATCCTCGCCGCCGTCGTGGTGGAGCCGCTGGTGCAAGGCGCCGCGGGAATGCTGAACGCGCCGGCCGAAACATTTGCGCAGCTCGGAGCCGCATGTCGCGATACCGGCGTGCTGCTGATCTGCGACGAAGTCGCCACCGGTTTCGGGCGCACCGGCACCTTGTTCGCTGCCGAGCAGTGCGGACTGCGCCCGGATCTGCTGTGTCTCGGCAAAGGCATCACCGGTGGTTATCTGCCGATGTCGGCCACGGTGGCGAGCCACCAGGTCTACGAAGCCTTCAACGGCCCGGACCTGAGCGAGCGGACGCTGTACCACGGGCATTCTTACAGCGGCAATGCGCTGGCAGCCGCGGTCGCGCTGCGTCATCTGCAACTGATGGAATCCAAAGACGTTCTGCGCAACGTGCGCGAGCGCTCCGCACAGCTGCGCGAAGCCTTGTCGCAGCTGCATCGCTTTCCCATCGTGCGCGAGTTCCGCCTGGTCGGACTCATGGGCGCGGTGGAACTCGACACCACCGATGACCCGCTGCTGCCGCGCCGCGTCGCCGCGGCCATGGTGCAGCTCGGCGTGCTGAGCCGGTCGATGGGCCCCGTCATCACTCTGGTGCCGATCCTCACCAGCACTGCGGCCGAGATCGACCGTATCGTCAACGTATTGGTGACCGCGCTGGAAGAGGTGAGCGTCTGATGTGGTCGACCTGGGCTGAAGGCGAGCTGGCCGCGATTCGTCGGGCGGATCGGTGGCGGAGCCTGGTCGCGTTCGACGCCTGCGGCCCCGGCGGTGCGCTGCGGGGTCGCGACGTCATCGCCTTTTCGTCGAACGATTACCTGGGATTGAGCCAGCATCCGCAAGTGCGTGCGGCGGCGCGGGATGCCATCGATCGGTTCGGTACCGGCGCCACCGCTTCACGATTGATCGTCGGCACCCGCAGCGTGCATGTCGAGCTGGAGGAATCACTGGCGCGCGCGAAGCACATGGAACGTGCGCTCATTTTTCCGAATGGCTTTTCCGCCAACCTCGGTGTGCTCAGCGTGTTCGGCGCGGCCGATGTGACCATTTTCAGCGATGAGCTCAATCACGCCTCCATCATCGACGGCTGCCGCCTGGCCAAGGCCAAGGCGACGATCTACCGGCACCGCGATCTGCAGCATCTGACCACGCTGCTGCGGGCGGCGCCGGGCCGCAAGATCGTCGCCACCGACTCGGTGTTCTCGATGGACGGCGATACGGCGCCGCTTGCCGAGCTGGGCCGGCTCTGCGCGGAACATGGGGCCCTGCTGGTCATCGACGAAGCTCATGCCGTACTGGGGCCGGAACCGGACATCGGTGCATGCGAACTGCTGCGCGTGGGCACGTTGTCGAAAACACTCGGATCCCTCGGCGGCTGGGTGGCGGGATCGCATGCGCTCATCGACCTGCTGATCAATCGTGCGCGCTCGTTCATCTTCACGACCGGTCTTTCTCCCGGCGACGCCGCCGCCGCCCTGGCCGCGCTACGAATCTGTTACAGCGATGAAGGCGATGCCTTGCGCGCGCACCTGCGAAAATTGATCGACATGCTGGCGCCGAATCATCCGTCACCGGTGATACCGGTCGTACTGGGCGAGGATCGCGCAGCATTGGCGGCGGCAGAACATCTGTTGGCGCAGGGAATCTACGTCCCGGCGATTCGACCGCCCACGGTGGCCCGGGGCACCGCGCGGCTGCGCATTGCGTTATCGGCGGCGCACACGACGGCAATGGTGGAGAAACTGAGAGCCGCGTTGCAATCGCTCCCCCAACCCACGCTCCAGCCATGATGAGCGCGCGCCCCAAGCAATTGATTGGATTGCTCGGCACTCAGACCGAGATCGGCAAGACCTGGGTGGCGGCGCAGCTGCTGTCGCAAGCGCGGGCGAAAGGCTTGCGCGTCGCCGCACGCAAGCCGGTGCAATCCTTCGATCCGGGGCAGGGCCCGACCGATGCGCAGCGGCTGGCAGCGGCCACCGCCGAGCGGCCCGACGACATCTGTCCGAAGCACCGCAACTATCCGCTCGCACTGGCACCGCCGATGGCTGCCGACCTGCTCCAACGACCACGCATCACGCTCGATGAGCTCATCGATGAAATCCGCTGGCCCGAGAACGTCGACATCGGCCTGGTCGAGACCGTCGGCGGC
>JBDHQY010000478.1:0-2653 GCA_039807315.1 Steroidobacter sp.
GCGAACTGCAGGAAGCCAAGGTGCCGTACGAAGTGGGTCACTGCCAGTTCAAGAACCTGGCGCGTGCGCAGATGACGGACGAGCGCGTCGGCATGCTCAAGATCATTTTTCACGCCGAGACAATGGCGGTGCTCGGCGTGCATTGTTTCGGCGACGGCGCCTCGGAGATCGTGCACATCGGCCAGACCGTGATGGCGAGCCGCGATCTCAACGACGTCCGTTACTTCACCAGCACCACCTTCAACTATCCGACCATGGCGGAGGCGTACCGGGTCGCCGCCTACAACGGACTGAACCGCCTGACCTAGGGCGGGTCGTTACTTCCTGCATTGTGTGTTGCGGCGGCGGCGGTTATCGTTGCCGCGCAGCGTGCCGCCAAAGAACAACTGACACGGGAGACGAAGCGCATGAGCGTTCTGAAAGAGTTCCGCGAATTTGCCGTCAAGGGCAACGTGGTGGACATGGCCGTCGGTATCATCATCGGCGCAGCCTTCGGCAAGATCGTCAGCTCCCTGGTGAGTGACGTGGTGACGCCGCCGCTGGGCTATCTGATCGGCGGTGTCGATTTCACCAAGCTCGCCTATACGATGCCGGCGCTGATGGAAGGGCAGGAAGCCGTCACCATCCGCTACGGTCTGTTCCTGCAGTCGCTGTTCGATTTCCTCATCGTGGCGTTCGCCATCTTCATGCTGGTCAAGCTGATCAACCGGCTCAAGCGCAAGCAGGAAGAAGCGCCAGCCGCCCCGGCCGCGCCGCCGCGGCAGGAAGTGCTGCTGGAAGAGATCCGGGACCTGCTGAAGAAGCAGTGACCTTCAGTGTCATGTCGCAGGGTGCCGGCCGGGGTTCCCTCCCGGGCCGGCGCTCTGGACCCACGAGCGCCGCTCGCGCGCTCCGCATCGGCGAGTAGTCGCCAGCCGCCGCACACCATCGACAGTCGTCAGCCGAAGCCGACGGCGGCGAAGGCTGCCCGCGTCAGATTCTCCGGCTCACCCTGCGTGCACGCCACGTCGTCCTCGATGCGGATGCCGCCGTAAGGCTTGAAGCGCTCGACCTGTTTCCAGTTGATCTGCTGGGCAAGTGGACCGCTGCGTGCCTGTGCGAGCAGCGAATCGATGAAATACAGGCCCGGCTCGATCGTGACGACGAAGCCCGGCTGCAGCGTGCGCGTCAGTCTCAAGTAGGGATGCCCGGCCGGCCGCGGTTTCTGCTTGCCCCGCAGATCGATGCTGAAACCGGCCACGTCGTGCACCTGCAATCCGAGCAGATGACCGACGCCGTGCGGAAAGAAGACCCCCGACAGTCCGCACGCCACCGCATCGTCCGCATTCATCGAGATCACCTCGCTGGCGCGCAGCAGCTCGGCGATGCGCCGGTGCGCGTCCAGGTGGATGCTGGCGTAGTCGACACCCGGTCGGACCTGGGCGCAGAGCGCCTGCTGCAGCCGCTCCATGCCGTCGATCAGTGTCTGGAATTCGTCGGCGCCGCTCGAGTAGGTGCGCGTGATGTCGCTGGCGTAGCCGGCTGTTGCCGCGCCTGCATCGATCAGGAATGAACGCAGCTGCGGCGGTGCCTGCCGATCCAGATGCTGGTAGTGCAGCACCGCCGCATGCTCGTTCAAAGCCACGATGTCGGGGTAGGGCAGCTCGTTGTCGGTATGGCCGGTCGCGCGCAGGAACGCCAGATGAATTTCATATTCCGAAGCCCCCGCGCGAAAGGCTGATGCGGCAGCCTGGTGACCGCGCGCGCCCAATACCGAGGCCAGTCTCATGCATTCCAGTTCGTACTCGGTCTTGCTGGCGCGGTGATAGTGCAGTCGATCGAGCAGCGTCTTGGGATTGCCTTCGGCAAAACCCCAGTCCGCATATTCCGCCTGCCACTCGCCGAGCAGCGCGCAGTTGGCCAGTCGGGTGACGTGTGCCTTGGCTTCGGCGGCGTCGCGAATCACCTCGATGGAGAAATGCGAGACCCAGTAGCCGTCGGGCAGCGCCGGAGGCTGGTGCCAGTAGTCGTCCGGCTGCAGGAAGAGCAGCCGCAGCGGCCGGCCCGGCTGGTACAGGATCCAGCAATCGGCAGCCTCCGTGAGCGGCAGCCAGGCCTTGAAATGCGGATTGACCTTGAACGGATAGGACAGGTCGTCCAGGAACTGCAGCCAGGTGCGGCCGGAATGGATGGCGATGGAATCGAAGCCGGTGGCCTGCAGCGCCTGGTCGGTGCGCGCGCGCAGGGTCTTGAGGTGCGCCGGGTAGAGCGAATCGAGTGTCGGCATGGGGAGCTCTCTCCAGAATCGTCGTGCTGCGCGCGGCCTTGCTACGGCGCAATGCAGGCTTCGATTGTGCCACCGATCGGCTGGCGCATCACACCCGGGACGTGCCGTTGACTTCTTCCGTGCTCGACTCGCTCGAGCGTGTGTCGTCATCGACGTGCCGCTGCGTCTCATCGAGATTCATTGCTCGTGTGTGCGGATGTTTTCGACGTCGAGCTGGCGGTGCTCGGCCTTCACACTGCAGCGATGAAGCCGATGCGCATCGCTGGATTGTCAATGTTTCGTCAACGCGAGCTGTCTCGCAACGCTGCCCGCCAATCACGCGATGCGGTTTTAACGCTGGAATCACCGATGTTTTTGCGATGTCTGCAGAAGGCTACGCTGTCGCGG
>JBDHQY010000012.1:0-13430 GCA_039807315.1 Steroidobacter sp.
CCTGCAGAGCGTGGTGTTCGATCTGAGAGAAGTGCTGCCCATGGCCAGGCCGCTGGGGGCGGTGCTGTCGGGCCTGCTCGGCTACCAGGCTGCTCCGGTGGTGGGCGAAGTCGTGGCGTATCTCGCATTCCTGCTGGTGGCGCTGTTCTTCTTCCTGCGTCCGGCCGCAGCGCCTGCGCCGGCCGGCGCTGCGGCTCGTTGAGGAGGCGAGGGCATGGCGTCAACCTCTTCCACCTCGAGCACCGCATCCGGGCTGCGCTGGGCGGTGCTCGGATCCGCAGCACTGGTCATCGCCGGGCTCGTGGCGTTCTGGTGGGCGGCCGACATGGCGCGCCGCGCACCGCCCAAGACTAGCGAGAATGCCGTCACCATCACCATTCGCAACAACGTCTGCGAGCCGAACGAGATCACGGTGCCGGCCGGACGCACCACCTTCACCATCCTCAACCAGTCGCAGCGCGCGCTCGAATGGGAGATCCTGGATGGCGTGATGGTGGTCGAGGAGCGCGAGAACATCGCGCCGGGCTTCTCGCAGACCATGACGGTCAAGCTGCAGCCCGGCGAGTTCGACATCACCTGCGGCCTGCTGAGCAATCCCCGCGGACGCCTGCATGTGACGCCGTCGGCGGCCTCCGATGCCGAAGCGGCGCGGCCTTCGCTGGTCGCCTACGTCGGCGCGCTGGCCGAATACCGCGTCTTCCTCGCATTGGAAGCAGGCGCGTTGGAGGAGGCTGCGCAGGCGCTCAGCGATGCGATACAGGCCGGTGATTTGACTCAGGCGCGGGCGCTGTATGTCCCCGCGCATCAGACCTACAAGCGGATCGAGCCGATGGCCGAGCTCTTTGCCGATCTCGATGCCCGCCTGAATGCACGTGCCGAGTACTTCGAGCAGCGCGAGGCCGATCCTGCGTTCAGCGGCTTTCATCGCATCGAGTACGGTTTGTTCGGCGCGGCGCAGCCGGACGTGAAAGGCCTGGCACCGGTGGCCGGACAGTTGCTCGGCGACATCGCCGAACTGCGGGAGCGACTGCGCAGTCTGAATATTCCACCGGAGCGGCTAGCGAGCGCGAGTGCCAAGCTGCTCGGTCGCGTGGCTGACAACCTGCCCGCGGGCGGCGAGGATCGCTACGCGCACGCCGAGGCCGCGAATCTGCAAGGCACGCTCGACGGGACGCGGAAGCTCGCCGAGCTGCTTTCGCCGCTGCTCGGCAAGGCGGCTCCCGAGCTCGATCGCACGATTGCGCAGCGCCTGGACGAACTGGGCGCGGCACTCGATCCGTATCGGGAGGCCGACGGCTTCAGGCTCGCGGCGCTCGATCAAACCCAGCGTCAACGCCTGGTCGAGCCCGTGCGGGCGCTCGCCGCAGCTTTAGGCAAGGTCAATGCCGCGCTGGGACTGGAATGAGCGCTGCTATTGCGAGGTGAGCATGAGCGATCCACACGACGATCGGCAAGGCGACGCGGCACGACGCCCCCTCCCGGGAGCGCCTGTTTCGCTCGACCGCCGGCAACTTCTGGGTACGTTGGGCGGCGCGGCCCTCGTGGGACTGGCAAAGCCTGCGGCAGCCGAGACGAGTGCAGCTGCGCATGTGACGGATGCACCCCGCAGCGCACTCACGCAAGAACGCATCCCCTGCCTCGGCCGACACCAGGCCGGGGTCACGACGCCGCGGCCGGCGGCCGGCATGGTCGCCTCATTCTTTGTGCTGGCCGAGACCCGCGCGGAGCTGGAACGGCTTTTTCGGACGCTGACGGCGCGGATCGCATTCCTTACCCAGGGTGGTCCGCAGAGCGATCCGGATCCGAAGCTGCCGCCCGCCGGCTCCGGCATCCTGGGGCCGGTAGTGCCGCCCGACGCACTCACCATCACCGTGTCGCTGGGAGCTTCGCTATTCGACCAGCGCTATGGCCTTGCCGGCTTCAAGCCGAAACGCTTGCAGCAGATGCAGCGTCATCCCAACGACGCGCTGGATGCCGCGCTGTGTCACGGCGACCTGTCGATCCAGTTCTGCGCCAACACGCCCGATACCAACATCCATGCGCTGCGCGACATCATCAAGAACACCCCCGATCTGCTGGTGCTGCACTGGAAGCAGGAGGGCAGCGTGCCGCCGATTCCGGCCAGCAACGGCCGGCCACCGGAGAGCGCGCGCAATTTTCTGGGGTTTCGCGACGGCTCGGCCAATCCCGACTCGGCCGACGCCGCCCTGATGGATCGCATCGTGTGGGTGCAGCCCGGCAGCGATGAGCCGGCCTGGGCCGCCTACGGCACGTATCAGGCGGTGCGCATCATCCGCAACTTCGTCGAGCGCTGGGATCGCACGCCGCTGCAGGAGCAGGAGGCGATCTTCGGGCGTGTGAAGTCCACGGGCGCGCCGCTCGATGGCGGCCGCAGCGAGCACGAAGTGCCTGACTACACGAAGGATGCGCAGGGTGAGCGCACACCGCTCGACTCGCACATACGGCTGGCCAATCCGCGTACGCCGCAGTCCGAGGCGAATCTGATCCTGCGCCGACCGTTCAACTACTCCAACGGCGTCACCAAGTCCGGCCAGCTGGAGATGGGCCTGCTGTTCATTTGCTACCAGGCCGACCTGGAGCAGGGTTTCATCGCCGTCCAGAAGCGTCTGGACGGCGAGCCGCTGGAGGAATACATCAAGCCGATCGGCGGCGGATTCTTCTACACCTTGCCGGGTGTGCGCGACGAGCAGGACTGGCTCGGCCGCACGCTGCTGCAAGCCAGCGCCTGAACGCCCGGGCCGTCGCCCAGCCCATCGCTCATTTTTGCGAGAACCTTACAGAGCCATGACCATGTACCTGTCCCGATTCATGATCCGCATCGCCGCAATCCTCACGCTCGGTCTGTCTGCCGGCGCCGTGCTCGGCGCCGTTTCGCCGCTTGAGCTGGTGGCCCCGGTAGCGGACTACAAGCTCTACGTGGCCGAGAACGCCCGCAAGCTGGTTGCCGACACGCGCAATTTCACCGCGGCGGTCAAGGCGGGTGACATCGAGAAGGCCAAGCAGCTGTTCGCTCCCACGCGCATGAACTATGAGCGGATCGAGCCGCTGGCGGAGCTTTTCAGTGATCTGGACAGCGCCATCGACTCGCGCGCCGACGATCATGAGCAGGCCGAGCAGGATCCCGACTTCGGCGGTTTCCATCGTATCGAGTACGCACTGTGGGTGGAGAAGAGCACGAAGAACGTCGAGGTCGTGGCCGACAAGTTGCTGAGCGACGTGGTGGAGCTGCAGAAGCGCCTCACCGCGCTGACCTTTCCGCCGGAGAAAGTGGTGGGTGGCGCCGCGGTGCTGATGGAGGAGGTTGCCGCCACCAAGATCTCCGGCGAGGAGGATCGTTACAGCCATACCGACCTGTGGGATTTCCAGGCCAATTTCGAAGGCGCCTACAAGATCGTCGAGTTGCTGCGCCCGCTGGTGGTGAAGCAGGACAAGGCCTTTGCCGACAAGACCGACGCCAATTTCAAAATGGTGTTCGACACGCTGCAGAAGTACCGCAGCGCCGACGGCGGCTTCGAGACCTACCAGAAGCTCGCCGAGCGCGACCGCAAGCTCCTCGCCGGGCGCGTGAATACTCTGGCGGAGGACCTGTCCAAACTGCGCGGCATGCTGGGTCTGAACTGAGCCGATTCGAGCGGCGGGCGGGAGGATCGCCGATCGCGCTGCCCCTGACGTACCGGCTGCTGCCGCAGCGGCGGCCGATATGCCGACTTGGCCCGCAGCAGCTTGTATTACAAATAGGAATCATTATCATTAACTCGGCTGGCCACTGCATCCCCCCGTGGCGGCCAGCCGCTCCCCTTGGGTCAGCCAGCGAATGCCTCTTGCCGCGCTCGTTACGATTGCCGGACAGATTGCGACGGATTCACGCCAGCCAGCCCCTTTTTCGATTTCAGCCCCTGCCCGCGGACGAACATGGGAGTCGGCGGCGCGTGCAGCCCATGGCCGGACCTTGTCCTCTCTGGTGGCGATCCCCAAGCCTGTGGATACCTGCGCCGGATCGCCTGCTGCTCCACCGAGGGACGTGCGAAACCGCATGGCTTAGCCTGTCTGCGACGAAGCAGCTTGAAGCCGAGCAACTGTCGGTGACGCAGAGCGCACGCTGCGACTCCGCAGGAGCGCAGGTAGGTTATGATCAAGAATCATTCGCATCCCAACCGTCCGTTACCCAGGAGGCACAGATGAAGGGTTTGAGGTTTGCCGTTGCCGTGATGGCGTTCGCCGCCAGTGGTTCAGTGTTCGCCGCCGATGCGGCATGCTCGGTCGAGATCACAGGCAACGACGCCATGCAGTTCAACAAGACCAGCATCGAGGTGCCGAAGACCTGCCAGGAGTTCAAGGTCACTCTGAAACACGTCGGCAAGCTGCCCAAGACGGCGATGGGCCACAACTGGGTGCTGGCCAAGACCGCCGACCTGGATGCCGTATCCAAGGATGGCATCGCCGCCAACGTCGGCAACGACTACATCAAACCGGGCGATACGCGCGTGATTGCGCATACCAAGGTGATTGGCGGCGGCGAAACTACGGAAGTGACCGTGCCTGTCGCCAAGCTCAATGCCGCCGACGCCTATTCGTTCTTTTGCTCGTTCCCGGGACATTCGGTCCTCATGAAAGGCACGCTGAAGGTTCAATAGGCGGCCCGGGTACGGCTCGGCTACACGAATGGCGCTGACGCGGGACGTCGGCGCCTGACGATGCAGGAGAGGCTTGCATGAATCGACAGTACTTCCGGAATGCATTCCGCCGCGGCGGTACGCTGCTGGCCGTCGTGGGGCTCGCAGGCTGCGCCGTCGCCATGCAGGTGCAGGCTGCCGACAAGCCTGCGGCCTCCGAGCCGTCGAAGGTGGTATCGCGCTACACCTTCACCTGGCCGGTCGGCTCCACGGCGCCTGCGCCGCGGGGCGGCACGACCAAGGGAATGCCGGTCGAGCTGGCTACGGCGCCTGCTGCCGAGTGGCAGGCCTTGCAGGAGCAGGGCATCAGCAGCGTGGAGCGTGATCGCCGGGCAATTCTTGCCATGGCCGGCGACTATCGAGTGAGTTTCGATTTCCTCGAAGTGGCGGCTTTCACGGGCGATGGTTCGCGCGCCCGGCCATACCAGTCCTGGGGCACCGAGCGTGTATTCGTGGATCGCAACGAACCGCGGTACGTGAGCCTGGTGCATGTTCTGGAGATGCACATCGCCGATCAGGACGGCAAGCCGATGGAGCCGATGGTCACCAAGCATTGGCGCCAGGACTGGCGCTACGAGCCCGCGTACGTCGTCGAGTACCAGGGAGGCGAACGGTGGGTTCGGCGCGAGCTCTCGGCGGCCGAGCGTCAGGGAAAATGGTCCCAGACGGTCTATCAGGTGGACGAAGCCCCGCGTTATGGCGCGCTCGGCCAGTGGGAGCACAACGCCGCGTTCTCGAGTTGGATCGGCAACGACACCGCGCGGCCTCTGCCGCGCCGCGAGTGGTCGGTGCGTAAGGACTACGATGTTTTGCGCGGCACCAATCGTCACACCATCGTGCCGACCGGCTGGCTGCAGGAGGAGAACAACCTGAAAGCGGCGAGCGGCGCGGCAGTGCCGTACGTGGGGCGCGAGTACGGCGTGGCGCGTTACGAGCGTATCAGCGACAAGTATTTCACCGATGCCGCCAAGTACTACGAGTCCACGCGCGCCTACTGGAATGTGGTGCTCGCTGTGTGGGATGAGATCTGGAGCGAGAACAGCACGGTGAGCCTCAAGGCCAGCAGCGATCAGTCCGGCGCCTACGCCGATCTGTTTCAGCTCGCCGAGGACTATGCGTCCGGCAAGCTCGCTCTGGCCGACGCGAAGCAGAAGATCCGCGACTCGCTTTCGCAGCAGCTCCTGCGGACTCAGGCTGCGCGCACCGCGCCGTGAAACAGGGCGGCCCATGAGCTTCGAATCCTACGCGAGGCGCAGTTCGTGCCGCGGCGGCTGCGTCGTGCTGCGTGAGTGAGTTGCTTGTGATGTGCGGCGATATCGCCACGGGCCGAGTGGCTCAGGTCGACTTCTTGGCGGGCTTGCGCGCGGCGCATTGCGGACAGTCTCCGTAAAGGATCAACGAGTGATCGCGCAGCACGTAGCCAAGTCGTTTGGCGACGGCCAGTTGCCGTTCCTCGATGCCGGTATCGGTGAATTCGTCGATGCGGCCGCAATTCAGGCAGACGGCATGGTCGTGATGGGCATCCGGCTTGAGCTCGAAGAGCGCCGTGCCGCCTTCGAAATGATGCCGCGACACCAGCCCTGCGGCCTCGAACTGGGTGAGGACGCGATAGATCGTGGCCAGTCCGATGTCCTCGTGAGCTTCCATCAGAATGCGATAGATGTCCTCGGCGGACAGGTGCCGCGCCGGATTGCGCTCGAGTATCTCCAGGATCTTGAGACGCGGCAGAGTGATCTTCAGGCCGGCGCGACGTAGAGGTTTGTCTTCCACGATCGGCTCCAATGGTTGTTCCGTTGCAGCGGCAGCTGCCGGCACGGTAGCACTTTCGCTTGCATGTTGCGTGCGGCCATGCCGAATCGGGATGCCGGCCGCCGTTCGCATCTCGACGAGCTCGACCATGTGCCGCATTCACGCGAGGCATGTTGCGAGGTATGGCTGGCCGCACCACGGTACACGACCTCGTTGCTACTCGTGTAACGACTTGCGGCACTGCCGATTTCGAGCGCAGCGCGCTGCCGAACCGTTGCCCGGTGCCGCGTCGATCCGCGGCAGTCCGTCACTCGAACATGAGCATTCGTCCGATGGATGCACTGCCGCGGAATCGAGCACATGGCCGTAAAGACGATGGCGCGCCCGTTCGAATGATCGTCGCCTGCATGCGCCATTCCCAGGCTCGAGCTTCGCCAAGATTCAGCGGCGAGGGATACGAATGCGCAATATTCATTCGCCGACCGCAGTCGCGAATCAAATGACACGCGAAAGATTGACGTAAAAAATATTCTGTGTCATATGTCCGTGACAAAGAAGTCATGTTCGCCGGGCAGAGACGTTCTGTTCGGCCGAAACCGGAGAACGGACAGGTGCGTGACTCGAGCCAAAGGGGGAAGGGCGGGCGCTGGCCCTCGAGCGCGGGTAGTGCCGTTGCCGCAGCCATGGCCTCCCTTACGAGGGATCGTTGCCGCCGTGCCACGCCGGCAGTCGCGCGCACCAGGCTGATGGCGGCCTGAGATGCCTCAGGATGTCTATCGGGCTGCGGATGTCCAGGCAGCACGTCCCGCGGATCTCGACGAGCACGGTCCTCGCAAAGTGTTCTGCAGGTTGTATCCGCAAGGCGGTACCGGGATCGGCCCGCATCGAGCACGCCAGTCGCTGAAGCATTTTCCAGCGGATAAAAAATACAATTTCCCCGTCTCGCAAGCGCAGGGCCGATCGCCATCGGCTTGCGTCTTGGCGGCAAGGTCGGGCTGCGCGATTTCGCCAGCCGCGGCGGCTGGAAGACACCGACAATCCGACGGGGAAATTGCAATGAGTGTCGGTGCACGGACGGCGCGCGGCGCGCACGTCTCGCTGCTCCCGGCCTTGTCTTGGTAGTTTGCAGAATCAGAAAAAAACAGGGGGATTTGGCTTTATGAATTCGGTAAACCAGTTCGCGGCCAGCGGTGTCGCAGTCAACGGCTTGATAAAGGTGGCCATTCGCACGGCATTGGCTGCGGTCTGCAGCGGCCCGCTGATGATGGCCGGCGCGTACGCCCAGACAGTGAGCTCGACCAACGAGGCGGCAGCCCAGACGCTCCAGGAAGTGACGGTGACCGGTTCGCGCATCCGTCGGGAAGGGTTCGAAGCGCCGACGCCTGTGGCGGTCATCGGCACCGAGGCGTTGCAGGCCACCGCGACATCGAATCTCGCCGACACGCTCAACACCATGCCGAATTTCCAGGGCAGCGCCACCCCGCAGTCTTCGGTGGTCACGGTGACCACCGGCACCCAGGCCGTCAATGGCCTGAACATCGGTGGCCTGGGCGTTACCCGCACTCTGACCCTGGTCAACGGTCAGCGCACCGTGGGTTCGACCTTGGAAGGCACGGTCGACGTGAGCGAATTGCCGCAGCAGCTCATTACGCGTGTCGACGTCGTGACCGGCGGTGCCTCCGCCAGCTACGGCTCGGATGCGCTGACCGGTGTCGTCAACTTCGTGCTCGATACCAAGTTCACCGGCTTCAAGGCCGAGGTGTCCGCCGGCCAGACCAACTACCGCGACAACGACAACTGGAAGGCGTCGCTGACCTTCGGTACCACCTTCGCCGACGGGCGTGGTCATTTCATCGCCAGCGGTGAGGCCAGCGACGATGAAGGCCTGCTGGTGGCCAAGCGGCCGTGGAACAACTACGGCTATGGCTTCGTCAACAATCCGGCCTTCACGGCGGCCAATGGTCAGCCGCGGTTGATATTCGGCGACCAGTTCAGCCTAGCCACGGCTTCCTGGGGCGGCATCATCAACAACACCAACGGCCAGATCGCTAGTTTCCCGCGGGGAACCACCATCATGTTCGGGCCCAACGGGCAGCAGCTGCCGGTGACCTACGGGCCGCTGATCAGTGGCGCGGTGATGTCGGGAGGAGACTGGAACAGTCCGCTGCTGCAGGTGGGCAACCAGCGCGGCGGTGCCGGCTTGACCCCCGATCAGCAGCGCCAGAACTTGTTTGCGCGCGCCAGCTACGATCTGGAGGGCGGCGGCGAGGTCTACCTCCAGGCGTCCTACGGCCATCTGGATTCGTACTCGGCCAGCGTGCCGGTGTTCTACAAGCTGAGCTGGAACGTTCCCGGCGACAATGCCTACATCCCGGCGAATCTCGCCGCTGCAATGGGCTGCAATACCAGCAGCAGCGCGTCCTGTTTCAACTTCGGCACCATCAATGGCGACATCGGCGGTCAGCATCCCATCACCGAGCGCTCGGTGACGCGCTTCCTGGCGGGAATCGACGGCGGCTTCAACCTGTTCCAGACCGATTGGACCTGGGACGCCTACGCTTCCTACGGACGCAGCCTGCAGCACGTCGTCTCCGGCAACACCATCAACCAGGTCAAGTACGACATGGCCATCGATGCGGTGCGTGACGTGAACGGCGACATCGTCTGCCGCTCGACGCTGACCAACCCGGGCAACGGCTGCGTGCCTCTGAACCTGTTCGGACTGGGCGTGGCCAGTCCGCAAGCGCTGGCCTACGTCGGCGGCGATCCATGGAGCGCGGCGCAGCTGCGGCAGACCGTGGGAGCCGTCAACGTCCAGGGTGCGCCCTGGCAGGGATGGGCCGGGCCCATTTCGGTGGCCTTTGGCGTGGAGCATCGTCGCGAAGAGACCAGCGCCACCTCCAACGACTTGGAGCGCGCGGCGCCCGGCGTTTGCGCTCCTGGCTCGACCAAGAATACCGGCAGCTGCTGGTTCCTGGCGGCAGGCCTGCCGTACTCGGGATCCTTCAATGTTTCGGATGTGTATCTCGAGACCAATATCCCGCTGACCAAGGATCTGCCGTTCGCCAAGGCTCTGGATCTGAGCGCCGCGGTGCGCGGCACCTACTACAGCACCTTCGGCTCGACCGGCACCTGGAAGGTGGGCCTGAACTGGAATCCGATCGACGACCTGCGTTTCCGGCTGGTGCGCTCCCTGGATATTCGCGAGCCGACGCTGATCGACATGTACCAGGGCGGTACCACCACCTCGAACAACATCACCGACAAGCGCGTCAACACCGCAAACATCACCTTTCAGTCGACCAGCACCGGCAACCCGAATCTGTTGCCCGAGCGCGCCACCAATACCATCGTCGGCTTCGTGTACCAGCCGTCATGGCTGCCGCGCTTCAACCTGTCCGTGGACTACTACAAGATCGACATCGAAAGGGGCGTGAACACCCTGTCGGCGCAACAGACCTATGATTCCTGTGTGATTGCCGGAATAGCCGAGGCCTGCGACGCGTATACCGTCAGCGGCTATCACAATGTCACGGCCGCCAACGGCACCGTGTACAGCGTTCCGGACCAGATCACCGGCATGACCTTGGTGCCGCACAACACCAACGGCCGCAAGGCCGAGCGCATGGAGATCGCGGCCAGCTACCGGCTGTCGGCGGATTCCATCATCAGCGGCTGGAACGGCAACCTGGCGTTCCGCGGCTCGGCGACCAATTACATCAAGGACGTGGAAGACGGTGGCATCCCGTATGTGTTGCCGAACGACCGGATCGGCAACAACAACGGCGGCCTGCCGCACTGGAAGTACCAGCTTCAGACCATGTACGCGCTGGATCGCTTCAGCACCACGCTCACCATGCGCGGCGTGAGTTCCGGCGTCTACAGCAATCTGTGGATCGAATGCCAGACGAGCTGCCCGGTATTCCCGAGCGGTGTCGCCGGGTCGCCGGAGGCCGTCGCCGCGGCGAACTACGTCACCACCACCAACAATCACATTGCCGGTGGCATCTGGTTCGACCTGGGACTGAACTACAAGCTCGGCTTCGAGAAGGCCGATACGGAGGTGTTCTTCAATGTCCGCAACCTGTTCGACAAGGACCCGGCCGTGGTGGCGCGGCAGCAGGCTGGCACCGGCTGGGATTTCTCCCCGTCGAACAGCGCGCTGTACGATGTCCTCGGCCGCTTCTATCGTGCAGGCTTCCGGGTGCAATTCTGAAGCCTGATGCAGGAGCCTTCCGATGCCGGGGTTTGCCTCGCATCTAAGGGTACGATGCCAACGTCCCGCGCTGCGATCCGGCGCGGGACGGCTGGCAGGGTGATGCATAGCAGCGGTCGTGTCGTTTTCATTTCGGGAGTCATGCTCTTGGGCATGACCGAGGGGGCGTAGGTGCAATCGGTTCAAACTCGGGCCCGATCTTCGGGGCCGTTCGGCAGCGCATTCTGGGCGGGCATGACGGGCGCTCTAGTGCTCGGCATCGCAGGGTGCAAACCCGCAAACCTGGGTCCGGCAGATGCCGGCAGCGTACCGCGCGCGCGCTTCATGACGGCGCAGCAGTACTCGAACATGATCGGCGATGTGTTCGGCAGCGACATCCAGACGGGAACGCCCATTCCTCCCCGGATGCGCGCTCCGGACGGCCTGCTGTCCACCAGTGCCGGTTCGGTGGGCATGCCCGGCGGCCAGTTGATGCAGTTGCAGCGCGCGGCCACATCCATCGCCAGCCAGGTGGTGGACAATGGCGACATCGGCAAGGAGTTGCCGGCGCACCGTGCCTATCTGGTTCCGTGCAAGCCGCAGGCGGACAACGCTCCCGACGACGCTTGCGCGGAGCAATTCATTCGTTCCACCGGCCGGCTGCTGTTCCGCCGTTCGCTGGACGACGCCCAGGTGGCCGATTGGGTCGGCAAGGCGCATGAAAGCGCCGTGCACCTGAAAGATTTCTACGCCGGCCTGGCCAGCGTGCTCGAGGGCATGCTGATCGATCCCATGGTGCTGATGGTGGTCGACACCACCGAGCCCGACCCGGCGCGTCCCGGACAGCGCCGTCTCGATGCGTATTCACTGGCCTCGCGCCTGTCGCTGTTCCTGTGGAACTCCGTGCCGAACGACGCGGTGCTGCAGGCTGCCGAAAGCGGCGAAATTCAGACTCCTGCCGGCCGTGCCCGCGTGGTCGAGATGATGCTGTCCAGCCCACGGCTGGAAAACGGCATTCGCGCGTTCTTCGACGATATGCTGGCCTATGACAACTTCGACTCTTTGGCCAAGGATGGAATGGTCTACTCCAGGGAAAGCGGCGCGGTGCTGAAGGATGCCCGCGAGCAGACCCTGCGCACGGCGTACGACCATCTGATCGTACGTAATCGCGACTATCGCGATTTGTTTACCACCCGCGACACCTTCATGTCGCCGGCCCTGGCGTCGGTCTACAACGTTGCCGCGGTGCCGGGCTGGGCGCCATATTCCTTCCCCGAAGACAGCCCTCGCATGGGCATCTTGAACCAGGTGAGCTTCCTGGCGCTGCATTCGCATCCGGGCCGCAGCTCGCCGACGCTGCGCGGCAAGGCGCTGCGCGAGACGCTGTTGTGCCAGATAGTGCCGCCGCCGCCGCCCAATGTGGATTTCTCCGCTGTCGAAGATCCGGATTCGAGCCTGCACACAGCGCGTGAGCGTCTGACGGCCCATCGCGCCAATCCGGTGTGTGCGGGCTGCCACAAGATCACCGATCAGATAGGCCTGGCCATGGAGAATTTCGACTGCGTCGGACAATATCGCGCCAGCGAAGGCGGTGTGGTCATCGATGCCAGCGGCGAGCTGGATGGCAAGCAGTTCAGCGACCCGCAGGGCCTGGCACAGGCCCTGCACGATCATCCGGGCGTGCCCGCCTGCCTGGTGAAGCGCATGTATGGCTATGGAGTGGGTGGGCTGACCACCACGGCCGACAAGTCGCAACTGGCTTTTCTCAACGAGCGTTTCGCGGCTTCCGGCTATCGAGTCCCCGAGCTGCTGCGGGCCATTGCGTTGAGTCCGGCCTTTGGCAATGTTGTCGAACCGCCCGCCGTGCCGGCCCCGGCCACCAAGACTGCCAGTCTGGCGACCACCACTGCTGCGGCTGAATGAAACTTTCGGAGATATTCCCATGACAGATTTCACTCGACGCCGTGTACTGCGTGGCATGTTCAACGGCACGGCCGTGGCCGTGGGCCTGCCGCTGTTGAACTGTTTCCTGAACGACAACGGCACCGCGCTGGCGAGCGGCGCGCCCATCCCGCAGCGTTTCGGCACCTGGAGCTGGGGCCTGGGGATGAGCAAGTCCATTTTCGTGCCCAAGAAGACCGGTCCGGGCTTCGATCTCCCCGAGGAGATCGCCATGTTCGCGCCGATCCGCGACAAGATGAACCTGTACACCAACTACAACGCGTTTCGCGACGCCGCGCCCAATCTCTGCCACACCACCGGCTGGATCATCCTGCGCAGCGGCACTGCGCCGCTGAATGCTGCTGCCAAGCCTGGCGAGACCATCGACGTCACCATCGCCAAGGAGATCGGCACGACCACGCGGTTCCCGATGATCACCGTGACGGCAACGGGCGATCCGCGCGACACGCAGAGCTATGAAAGCGCCACTTCGGTGAACAACGCCGAAGGTTCGCCGCTGGCGTTGTATTCGAGTCTGTTCGGGGCCGACTATCAGGACCCCAACGCCAAGGACTTCACGCCCAGCCCGAATATTCTGGTGCGCAAGAGCGTCCTTTCCAGCGTCAGCGCCGACGCCAAGAAGCTGATGGACCAGGTGGGCGCCGAAGACAGGGCGCGCGTCGACCAGTATTTCACCAACCTGCGCGAGCTCGAGCGCCAGCTGGACCGGCAGTTGCAGAAGCCCGAGCCGCGGGAAGCCTGCGTCAAGCCCAAGCTGCCGCCGGAGCTGGCGACCGGCGTGGACTATCAGCTGGTGTCGCGGCGGCACCGCTTGTTCACCGATCTGCTGG
>JBDHQY010000479.1:0-2647 GCA_039807315.1 Steroidobacter sp.
GCCCATGTCGAAGGCGTGTCGCTGGCGAACGTCATGATGGTGCCGCGCAAGGCCGTCATGTCCGGTCCGCAGGGACATTTCGTATGGCTGGTCGGTGCCGACGACAAGGTCGAGATCCGTCCGGTGCAGACCGGGCGTGGCTTCGGCAACGACGTCATCGTCACCGCCGGCCTGAACGCGGGTGACCGCTTCATCGTCGAAGGCGTGCTCAAGGTGCAGCCCGGCATCCAGGTGAGCGCGGTGCCGGTGGAAACGGCTGCGGCGGCCGCCAAGCAGGCCGCGGAAGTGCCCGAGTCCGAGCGCAAGGCAAAGGAACAAGCATGATTTCCCGTTTTTTCATCACGCGCCCGATCTTCGCGTGCGTGATCTCGGCATTCATCGTGATCGCCGGTATCGGCGGCATGCGTGCGCTGCCGATCTCCGCGTACCCGGACATCGTGCCGCCGCAGGTCACCTTGTCGGCGCGCTATCCGGGCGCCACTGCCGAGACCATCGCCGAGACTGTCGCGGCGCCGCTCGAGCAGGAGATCAACGGCGTCGAGAACATGCTGTACATGCAGTCGGTCAACTCCGGCGACGGCACACTCGCGATCAACATCACGTTCGCGATCGGCTCGGACCCGGATCTGGCTGCGATCAACGTCAACAACCGCGTGCAGGCTGCGGTGCCGCGGTTGCCCGAGGAAGTGCGCCGGCAGGGCGTGGTGGTGCGCAAGGCATCCACCAGCATCCTGCAGGTGGTCGGGTTCACTTCGCCGGACGGCAGCCAGGACATGCTGACGCTCACCAGTTACGCCTCGCTCAACATTCTCGATGAGCTGCGGCGCGTGCCGGGCGTCGGCGACGCGCAGATGTGGGGGCAGGACTACTCGATCCGCATCTGGATGCAGCCGGACAAGCTGGCGCAGTTGGGCCTGGCGGCTTCCGACGTCGCCAATGCCGTGCGGCAACAGAACTCGCAATTCGCCGCCGGCCGCATCGGCGTCGAGCCGATGAACGAGAAGGTCGATTTCACCTACTCGGTCACGGCGCAGGGCCGATTGAGCTCGCCCGAGCAGTTCGAGCAGATCGTCGTGCACACCACGCCCTCCGGCTCCATCGTACGGCTCAGGGACGTGGCGCGGGTCGAGCTCGGCGCGCAGGCGTACAATTTCGCGCCGAAGTTGAACGGCAAGCCCACCGTCGGCATCGCGATCTTCCTGCAGCCGGGCGCCAACGCGCTGGAGACCGGCAGCAACATCGAGAAGCGGCTCAAGGAGCTGTCGGCCGAGTTTCCGCCCGGCATGACCTACGACATTTCGTACGACACGCTGCAGTACGTGAAGATGTCGATCAAGGAAGTGGTCAAGACGCTGATCGAGGCCATGGTGCTGGTGTTCTTCGTGGTGCTGCTGTTCCTGCAGAACTGGCGCGCCACCATCATTCCGATGCTGGCGGTGCCGGTGTCGCTGATCGGCACTTTCGCCGCGATGCTGGCCTTCGGCTTCTCGATCAACATGCTGACCTTGTTCGGCATGGTGCTGGCCATCGGCATCGTGGTCGACGACGCCATCGTGGTGCTGGAGAACGTCGAGCGCATCATGACCACCGAGAACCTGCCGGCGCCGCAGGCCACCATGAAGGCGATGGAGGAGGTGACCCGTCCGGTCATCGCCATCGTGCTGGTGCTGACGGCGGTGTTCCTGCCGGTGGCGTTCCTTGGCGGGCTGGTCGGCGAGATGTACCGGCAGTTCGCCGTGACCATCTCGGTCTCGGTCGCGCTTTCCGGCTTCGTCGCGCTGACGCTGACCCCGGCGCTGTGCGCGCTGTTGCTGCGGCACGACGATGTCGTGCATCACGGCATCCTGCGGCGCTTCAACGAGTGGTTCACACGCATGACCGATCGCTACGAGCGGGGTGTGCGCTTCGTGATGAAGCGCGGCGCTCTGGCGGTGGGGGTGTTCGCGGCGATGATCCTGGCGACGATCGGCCTGTTCCGTGTAGTGCCGAGCTCGCTGGCGCCGGTCGAGGACCAGGGCTACGTGTTCGTCATCGGCATGCTGCAGGACGCCGCTTCGCTGAGCCGCACCAACGCGGCGTTCGACGCCGTGGTTGCGGATGTCGCCAACCAGCCGGCGGTCGCCAACGTGTTCTCGGTGGCCGGCATGGATCCGCTGACGTTCTCGTTCAAGACCAGCGCCGGCCTGATGTGGCTGCCGCTCAAGCACTGGAACGAGCGCAAGGGCCATCCGGAACAGACGCCGCAAGCCGTGGTGGGCTCGGTGTTCGCTGCGGGTGCCAAGGTCAAGGATGCGTTCTTCTTCGCGGTGGAGCCACCGCCGATCGAAGGCCTGTCCAACGTGGGCGGCTTCGAGGCTTACATCCAGTCGCGCGGCCGCGGCACCCCGCAGGATCTGGGTGCCGTCGCGCAGAAGTTCGTCGCCGCGGCTGCGCAGCGCAAGGAGCTGGCGGGCGTGACCACTACCTTCAGCGCCAGCGTGCCGCAGATGCGCATCGACCTGGATCGCGAGAAGGCGATGACGCTGGGCGTGCCGGTCACGGAGGTGTTCGAGACCTTGCAGAGCACTTTCGGCGCGCTGTACGTGAACGACTTCAATCGTTCCGGCCGCGTCTACCAGGTACAGCTGCAGTCCGAGCCGCGTTTCCG
>JBDHQY010000480.1:0-2635 GCA_039807315.1 Steroidobacter sp.
GTTTCCATCGATTGCGTTCAGGCCAACCCTGAATCCAGCGGACGTCACCCGTTGCGGCCCCAGAGCGCGCCGCCGGCGAGGGAACTCCGCTCGTCGGCCATGTATTGAGACGATTGCGCCCAAGAATTGCCTGCCCAGGATTGCAAGATTTCCAACGATGCACCGACGCGACCTGTTTCGATCCGCCGCCCTGTTGTCCACCGCCTGTCTCTGGTCCACCCGTCTGCTGGCCGCCGACTCGCCCCAGCCGACGTCCGGCGCTTTCAGCTATGCCGCATTGAAAGGCCAGGCGCGCTCACTTGCAGAGCGCGCCTATCGCCCGCCGGCCAAACTGGCGCCGGCAAACCTGCAGCGGCTCAACTATGACCAGTACCAATCCATCCGCTTCCGCAGCGAGCATGCATTGTGGGCCCAGGAGCAGCGCGGCTTTCGCATCCAGTTCTTTCACATGGGCCGCGGCTTCAAGGAGCCGGTGCGCATGTTCGAAGTGGTGGACGGCCGGGCCAGCGAGCTGACCTACCATCCGGAGTATTTCGACTTCGGCAACAGCGGCGTGAAGGGCAAGGCGCTGCCGGCCGACCTGGCGTTCGCCGGCTTTCGGATCCAGGCGGCCACCAACTGGTCTTCGGACGTGGCGGCCTATCTGGGCGCCAGCTACTTCCGCGCCGTCGGCAACGATACTCGTCAATACGGTTTGTCGGCCCGCGGGCTTGCGATCGATACGGCGACCGGCGGCCTGGAAGAGTTCCCGCGTTTCACGGCGTTCTGGTTCGAGCGTCCGCCGCCGGATGCGCGCCGCGTGGTGGTGTATGGATTGCTCGATTCGCCCAGCGTCACCGGCGCCTACCGGTTCGAGATCACACCGGGCGCGCCGCAGGTGATGGACGTGGATGCCGCACTGTATCCGCGCAAGCCCATCGAGCGGCTGGGCATCGCGCCGCTGACCAGCATGTTCCAGTGCGGCGAGAACGATCGGCGCCTGGCGAACGACTGGCGCCCCGAGATCCACGACTCCGACGGCCTGTCGCTGCTCACCGGCAATGGCGAATGGATCTGGCGCCCGGTCGTCAATCCCGCGGGTGTCCGCGTCAGCTCCTATCTGGACCAGAACCCGCGCGGCTTCGGCCTGCTGCAGCGTGACCGCAATTTCGATCACTACCAGGACGACGGCGTGTTCTACGAACGTCGGCCCAGCCTGTGGGTGGAGCCGAAAACGCCCTGGGGCAAGGGCGCGGTGCAACTGGTCGAGCTACCCGCTCCGGACGAGACCTACGACAACATCGTCGCCTTCTGGAATCCGGCGGAGCAGGCGCAACCCGGCAAGGAGATGCTGTTCGGCTATCGCATGTACTGGGGCACGCAGATGCCCGCGACGCCTTCGCTTGCGGCCACCGTGGCGACTCGCACCGGCATCGGCGGCGTGGTCGGCCAGCCGCGGCTGCATTTCGCCTGGAGATTCGCGATCGATTTCGCCGGCGGCGAGCTTGCAACGCTGCCGCCGCGCGCCGAGGTCGAGCCGGTGATCACCGCTTCCCGCGGCGTCGTCGAGATCACCTCGGCGCGACCACTGCAGTCCATCAACGGCTATCGCGCCATGTTCGACATACGCCCGCTGGACGACAGCATCGAGCCGATCGATCTGCGGCTGTTCCTGCGCCGCAACGGTCAGCCGTTGAGCGAGACCTGGCTGTATCAGTGGACGCCGCCCAGCCCTCGCGAACGGCAGCTTGCTCTGCAGCAAGCCGGTGCCGAGACGGCATGACCAGCATGGCAGGCCCGATTTGCTCGTTCCTGGTTACCGATCCGGCACGGCGCGAACCGGCTCGCGAGCGGAATCCCGGTTTCGATAACGCCACCGGTACACCAGGGTGAGGCAAGCCAGGAACGGCAGGCCGAACAACAGTGTCATGCGGAATGCCGGCGTGAAGGCCGTGGTCACGAGCACCGCCGTCATCAGCCCGGCACCCAGCCATGTCGTCAGCGGATAGCCATACATGCGGAAACGCAGCGCCGGCTCGCCCGTTTGCGCCCGCGCACGTCTGAAGAAATAGTGCGTCACGAAAATCATCATCCAGGTGAACATCGCGCCGAAAGCTGAAATGGACAGCATCAGGATGAATGAGCGATCCGGTGAAACGACGTTCACGACCGCGGCCACCGCGATACCGGCGGTCGACAACAACAGTGCATTCAACGGAACGCCACGACCGTTGAGAACTCCGAACCGGCGCGGCGCATGCCCGGCGCGCGACAGGCTGAACATCATGCGTGTCGTGATGTACAGCTGGCTGTTCATCGCCGACAAGGCCGCCACCAGGATGACTAAATTGATCACACCGGCCGCGGCCGGCACGCGCACCGCCTGCATGACCTTGACGAAGGGACTCTCGTCGGCACCGGCATAAGTCCAAGGCACGATGGCCAGCATCAGCGCCAGCGTCAGCAGATAGAACAGGATCAGTCGCAGCAGCGTCGCGCGAAACGCCTGCCTGACGGCCTGCTCGGGCTGCGCCGCCTCGCCCGCGGCGACGGCGATCATCTCGATGCTCAGATAACTGAAGATCGCCACGATGACCGCGGCCCAGGCACCACCAAACCCATTGGGGAAGAAGCCGCCGTGAGCGGTGTAATTGCC
>JBDHQY010000481.1:0-2634 GCA_039807315.1 Steroidobacter sp.
GGGTTCGTGCGAGTCCGTCGGGCGCAGCCAAGCCTCTTTCCAGAAGATTCTGCAGCCATGCTTGCAACCGTGGTGGCTGCGGCCGTCGCAGCGTGGCCCGTCCAGGATCACCACGTCGTCCGCGGGGAACTGCCGCATCGAGTGGTCGGCCACGCAGGTCTTCTCGACCTGCCGCTGGATTCGGAAGGGCTTGCCGCACCACTCCAGCATTTCCGGCATGAAGGGCAGGCCGTCGAGGGTGCCCGCGGCATCGAGCGTCGCCAGGATCTCTGCAGGCGAGCGTACGCTTACCCGATCGCCGGTATGGAATCTGCGGTTGTGCATATATGTGGGGAAACTGCAGCGGACGGGATCAGCCTGCGAGCGACAGCAGGTCGCCCAACACCGTCAGGTAAGGAAGCAGCAGGGCCGCCTTCCATTTCGAATAACGAGCGATGCCCGCGCAGTAGTCCCTGGTGAACGCAGCCCAGTTGGGAGCATTGGCGCCGTTGATCGACACGGTGATGGAGGTGCTGACGATTCTTGCGGTGTGCCACCAGCCGGCCGGCACGAACAGAGTTTCACCGGGCAGCAAGCTGAAGCGAATGCCGTTGGCGCGCTCGAACAGCGGAAAGCGCTGTAGATCGGGGTGCTCGACGTCGTCGAGCTGCGATTTGTTGGACTCGATGCCGGGGCGCGGATAGACGAATGCCGACTGATCCGGAGCGAGCGCGACGTACTCCTTTTCGCCGTACAACTGCATCAGGAATGCATGAGTGTGCAATCCATCGTAATGCAGTATGGGAAACTTCGCGCCGCCGCCGCCGATGTAAAGCTCGATGTATGTCTGCGAGTCGCGTGACGGGAAGGCGCAGCTTTCGAGCCAGTTCGGCCGGGTACAGTCCGGCATCGGCATGATGTCGGTGCGCAGTTGTGCCGGCCAGCGAGCAAGCGATTCGTTGCGCAGATAAGGCGCGGGGTTCGTGGGTGTCGATGCTTCGATGCGATCGATCAGCTCGCCCAGCAGCCACGGCTTGCCGTCGACCGTCACGCTGCGCTGCGCGTAGTTCTGCCGGAAGAAATCCGGCGTCCATCGGCCCAGCGCCCGCCAATGATCGATGGCGCCGCTGAGGATGACCGGGCGCAGCGGCAGCAGGTATTCGCTGCAGAACGCTTCTTGTCCGAGGGTTTCCCAATGATGGCGATCAATGCCCGTGGACAAGATCTTCATGACCTGGACCTCGCGCGGATTGCTGCCGAGCCTGCTCGAACAATTTTGCGAACGTTGCCGCATGCTGCGGCCGTAACATTGTATCGCCGTTGCAATCGTCCGGACCGACGAACTGCGTACAGCTCGCGGCGAGCTCGCCCCAGCGCAGCGGCGCATCGGCCGAGTGTTTCCAGGATTCGCAGGGCAACATGAGATCGATGTGCCCCGCGAACCGTCCCGGATCGTACTTGCGTACAGCGGTCATGGTGGCTTCCTCCACCAGCGCACGCCGGGCGATGACCGGATCGTCCGCCGCGGGCGTCTCGGGTTGCTGCAGCGCATGCAGCCGCTCCGACAAGTAGCGGCGTCGCTCGGCAGCCGGCAGCGTGATGAGCGTGCGTGCATGTGCCAACGAGCGGCGAGCGAGATGGGAACCGGTCGCAAGCAATTGGGGCAGCTTGCGGTAGGAGGTGCAGTACGGCGAGCCGAACAGCACCAGGCGAAGAATTTTCTGGCCGGACTGATCGAGCTGACGGGCGAGTTCGAAGGCCACGGTGCCGCCGGCGCAGAAGCCGGCGATCACATACGGCCCCACCGGCTGGAATTCGCGAATCTGATCGGCGAAATAGCCCGCCAGGGCCGTTACGTCGGCGAGCGCTGTCGAGCCTTCCTCCAGGCCCGGCGGCTGCAATCCGAAGAACGGTTGGTCGGTGCCCAGGTGCTGTACCAGTGTGCGGTAGCAGAAGACATCGCCATTGTGTCCGGCGACGGCGAATACCGGCGTGTGAGTGCCTTGGGGCTGCAACGGAACGATGCCACGCTGTTGCCCGGCCAACTGCTGGGCGGTGCGCAAGAACTCCACGATCTCGGCCTTGCGTCGTTGCAGCTGCTCGCGATGGTCATCCGTGAGCGCGCCGGCGCGTGCGTTCAGACGCAGGCGGTCGCCGTCGAGCGCGACGTGCACATCGAGTGCCCGCAGTTCCGCCAGCAGATCGGGCACGCTCACACTCACAGTTCGATCTCCTCTCGCTGGCCGTCCCCCGGCTGGGGGGCGGTTGCGCCGGCTGTCCAGGTCAAGGCGTCAATGGCGGCCGCCAGGCTCTCGGGTGTGGGCCGCTCGAACAGGTTGCGCAGCGGCAGGTCCACATGTGCGGTGGCGCGCAGTCGAGCCATGACGCGCGCCGCCATCAACGAATGTCCGCCGAGCTCGAAGAAGTTGTCGCGGACGCCGATATCGCGACGGTTCAATACGTCGGCGAACGCAGCTGCCACGAGGGCTTCGGCGGCCGTTCGTGGTGCGATCGGCTCGTCGTCTCTTGGGTAAGACGCCTGTGGTGGCGGGAGTGAGTTCCGGTCGAGCTTGCCGTTGGGGGTGAGGGGCAGGGCGGGGATGAAGAGGAAGTGGGCTGGGATCATGTAGTCGGGCAGGGTGCGGTGCAGCCGCT
>JBDHQY010000482.1:0-2634 GCA_039807315.1 Steroidobacter sp.
ACAGCGAACATCCCCGCCAACCCCAAAAAGGGATCAGCCTATCCAGTGGACGGGTTTTACTCCGCCCGCACCAGCACAAATGCCGGCGCTTCACTGGATGGGTTTCTCACCGCCGCGCACATTGTTTCGATGGTCGGGGAAGTGCCGTTCAGACGTGCCTTCGCCCTGGCCTCCCTGCTTTGTCTTGCCGGGCTCTGGATCGGATATCGACAAGCGGCCGAACGCCCCTCCAACATATTTCTCTTCCATCCGTCGGACGCCGCGAGGCTTGCTCAGTTGCCAATCCAACTGATCGCGATCTTCTTCGTCGTCGCCGGCGTCACGACTCGTAACCCGACGATCGCCGGTCTCGGCGGCTCCGTGACGGATCGGTCCATCGTACAGGGCGTTCTTCGGATCACGCGACATCCCTTTCTCTGGGGCGTCTCGCTGTTCTCGCTCGGTCACATGCTCGTCGACCCGACAATCGCGACATGGGGTTTCTTCGGAACTCTCCTCTTTCTGGCAGCAACTGGCACGATCAGCATCGACGCGAAGCGGCGACGAGCCCACGGAATCGATTGGGAAGCATTCGCCTCGGCCACGTCGAATGTCCCCTTCGTCGCCGTCGTCCAAAGGCGTCAATCGCTGGCGCTCCGGGAAATAGGCTGGAAGCGAATCGGCGTCACGGCAGGCGTCTTCGGCCTGATCCTCTCGATCCACGGTTTCCTGTTCGGTGTGAGCCCATTACCATGAACTCGTTCATGGTCGGGAGGTGTTGATCCGCCTCGCAGCGGTGTCATCGCTTGCCCGCGCATACAGATCATCGAAGTCGAACGGCGTCTTGTTGCTCAGACCCCGGATCTCGCTGATCGTGAACCATCGGATCTCCGTATGCTCGTCGCAGGCATTACGCGGGCTGCCGCCTTCCCATTCAGTTATCGAGTAAACGTGATGAACAGCGGGCAAGGCGCCTCCATCCGATGGTTCGACGAAAGAGTCGAGAAGCCGAAAGCGGATGGGCCGAACGCCGAGTTCCTCAAAGATTTCCCGAACAAGCGCATCCTCGGGAGCCTCGCCCGGCTCGACATGACCGCCGATAATATCCCAATGTCCGGGCGCTATTCGCTTGTGGCGCCCCCTGAGCCCCAGGAGGAGCTTCCCGCGCGGATCGATCAGCAGCCCGCCTGCAGTTTGAACCGGCGCGTCCAGCTTCAAGGTCATTGCCTCCAAAGGCGATCCAATTTGGAAATCGTCCGCTAATTATGGATGTTCGCCCTTGTCGGTATCAAGACAACCTGCGCTCGCGATCGCGGCATTTGTCAAGTTGCTCAGCTCAATAGACTCGTGACAATCAGAGCGACGGCAGCAGCCATCACCATCCAGCCGGGATGCCTGCCGCGCGTTGCCCAAGCGTTGACTACCGCAGCTTGCAGATAAAGCGCGCCGATGGTCGCCGAAATGACAACCTGCGCTTCATGTTGCGCGCGAAGGCCCGCCCAGATGAGCAATACTCCTCCAACGAACCAGGCGACCGTGCTCACATGCAGCAAAGGCGCGACAAGTCTCTTGCTGCCCGCCTTCAACGCCACGCCTGTCTTCATCAGGCCTGCCAGTGGCACGACAATGTGTCGTTGCATTGCGATACCGTGAACCCCAGCTACCAGGATACCTAAAGCGCCGGCAGCCACTAGAGCAAGGTCGTTCCACACTATGACGTTACCCAACATTTCCACGTTCTTGTCGCCGCCAAGAATTCGCGATCTTAGCGATGGATTGTCGTGCAAGCTAGATTGCGTTATCTATTAAATTAAACTGCTTGCGGTGTTCGAACTTAAAGTTTCGCGCGACGTCGAACACTACGAGTGCTCAGATGGCAAACCTCCGTCCGCATCCTCACCAGACGCCGGGGAGCAATCTCCACCGCACCCGACAGGAATAATCTTCATATCCAGGAAGTTCCGCCCGCAACAGCCCGTCTTCCCACGCCGTGCGCAAGACGAGCAGCGCGGACGCCAGCGCGGCGGCCAGCAGCGCCCAGAACGAACCCAGCGAAAGCGCCATGCCGAAAAACAGAAATAGCGCGGCTACATAGCCGGGGTGACGCACGAATTGGTATGGACCAACATCGATGACGCGCTGATGCCGCTCGGACTGGATCCGGACGCCCGGTTCGAAGAACGGATTCACCGTTTGCGCCCACGCGGTCACAATGACACCCGCCAGCATGCCAATATAGCCGGAGATCACTGCCCAGACCGGAACAACTGACCAATGAAATCGTCCCGCGTCGATCGCTGCAACTGGCAGGACCGCCACCATCGCAGGCAGAATGACCGCGAGAATTGCTTTGTCCCAGCTTTTCGTACCTGGCTGAAATTGGCTGCGCGCGCGGTAGATAATCGGATTGAACCGCGCGATCACCAGCGCGGAGACACCGAAGGCCGAAATCAGTACGGTGAGGAACGCCCATCCAGGCGCCCAAGTAATTGTTCCGGCCGGCAGGAAGATCAAACCGAGCAGCGACAGGGGCAGACCTACGGCATACGCAATGGCCGCGGTACGGGACATCGCAGGCGGCTCGCGGAGCGTCTCATTCTCTTTCATGGTCGCACTCCATTTCGCGCGTTTGGCGGGGAAAGCCGCGACGTAATC
>JBDHQY010000483.1:0-2633 GCA_039807315.1 Steroidobacter sp.
CGGTAAGCGTCGGGGCGACGACGGCGAAGAGATGCAGGCAAGGACAGTCGCAGCCGGCCCTGCCGCAGCAATCCTTGTGATTTGCAGTATCGAAGCCGGCCATGTGGTCGGCGGCGTGCATCGCGGCGCCGTTCGCATGCTCCGGGCACGGCTGCTGGTGGGTCGCCGCGGCGGCCTCGCCCGCAGCGACTTCATGCGGCATCGCGTGCGCCGCTTCACCGAAGCAAAGCCGGCTCACCAACAGAAGCACGAACAGGCAGCGCTGGAAGAGTTGGATTCGCACGCCGCAAGCGTAGCTGCCCCACACTACCCTCGCAACCGAGATCGCAGGCCTAGGTCTGCGATGTGCGGCAGCCCGTTCGCGTCCGACCCCGATATTCCGAGCTGCGTAAGCGAGACCCATCCGAATCAGCCCGATGGACTCCCGCCCCCGAGCAAGTCGAGGGCAGGCGCCGCGCGGCAGTGGCGAGTAGACCAGACCTTCCCTGAAGCTGGAGCGACCAGGGATGCCCGCCATGCGCGGGCTGGATCAAGGAGCTTCAGTCCAGCGGATTGCGGATGACGATGGTCTCGGTGCGATCCGGTCCGGTCGAGATGATGGCGATCGGCGCACCCACCAGGACTTCCAGCCGCCGCAAGTAGGCCTGCGCGTTCTTCGGCAGATCGTCGAACGATTTCACACCATAGGTGCTTTCCTTCCAGCCGGCATGTTCTTCGTAGATGGGCTCGCAGATCGCCAGCGCCTCGGCGCCTACGGGCAGCACCTCGCGGCGCTCGCCACGCACCTTGTAGCCGACCGCGACCCGCACGGTGTCGAGACCGTCGAGCACGTCGAGTTTGGTGATGCACAGCCCGGAGATGCCGTTGAGATCGACCACGCGCCGCAGCCCCGCCGCATCGAACCAGCCGCAGCGGCGCGGCCGGCCGGTGACCGAGCCGTACTCGTTGCCCTTGACCCGCAGGTGCTCGCCCACTTCGTCATCCAGTTCCGTCGGGAACGGGCCGCTGCCCACGCGTGTCGCATACGCCTTCGCGACACCGAGCACGTAGTGCAGATGCTGCGGACCGATGCCGACGCCGGCGCAGGCCTGCCCGGCCAGGCAGTTGCTGGAGGTCACGAACGGATAGGTGCCGTGATCGATATCGAGCAGCGCGGCCTGCGCGCCTTCGAACAGCAAGCGCTTGCCGGCGCGCATCATCGCGTTCACTTCCGCCGAGACGTCGGCAACCATCGGCTGCAACAGCTCGGCGAACTGCAGCGCCTCGTCCAGGGTCTGCTGGAAATCGACCGTGGGCGCCTTGAAATAACTGCGTAGCACGAAGTTGTGGTAATCGAGCACTTCGCCGAGCTTGGCGGCAAAGCGCTCGCGCGTGAACAGGTCCTGCACGCGAATCGCGCGGCGCGCGACCTTGTCCTCGTAGGCCGGACCGATGCCGCGGCCCGTGGTACCGATCTTGGCCGTGCCCATCGCCGCCTCGCGCGCCTGATCGAGCGCGATGTGATACGGCAGGATCAGCGGACAGGCCTCCGAGATCCGCAGGCGCTTCGGCACATCGATGCCGGCGCTGCGCAGCTCGCCGATCTCGTCGAACAGCGCCTTGGGCGACAGCACCACGCCGTTGCCGATGAAACAGGTCACGCCGGTGTGCAGGATGCCCGACGGGATCAAGCGCAGAACGGTCTTTCTGCCGTTGATGACCAGCGTATGACCGGCGTTGTGCCCACCCTGGAAGCGCACCACGCCCGCCACCCGGTCGGTCAGCAGATCGACGATCTTGCCCTTGCCCTCGTCGCCCCACTGGGCGCCGATGACAACCACGTTCTTGTTCACGAGAAATGCACCTCTAGGAGCGCACGAAGTAGAGCAGGGTCAGACCCGAGGCCATGCTCACCAGGCCCCAGATCCGCAGTTGATGGTCGTTGAGACTGGAGAACGCCAGCATGAAGCGCTTCATGGCCCCCGGGCTGGCGAACGGCAGGATGCCTTCCAGCACCAGATACAGCGCCAACGCCGCCAGCAGATCCGTCCAGTTCATGAACGCCCTTGCGCCGGCGGTGCGCGAACCTTCAGCGCTTGCCGGACCGATTCAGGTACTTGAAGAACTCGCTGTCCGGCGAGATCACCAGCACGTCGCTGTCGGTGCCCACGGCCTCGCGATAGGCCTGCAGGCTGCGGTAGAACGAGTAGAAATCCGCGTTGCGGGAATAGGCGCGCGCATAGGTGTCGGCCGCCTTGGCGTCGCCCTCGCCGCGGACGATTTCCGATTCGCGATAAGCCTCGGCCAGGATCTCGGTGCGCTGGCGGTCCGCTTCGGAACGCAGCTTCTCGCCGTTCTCGTCACCCTCGGCGCGCAGCCGTTTCGCCTGGCGGTCGAAGTCCTGCCGCATGCGGTTGAACACCGATTCGCTCACTTCCTCGGGCAGATCGATTTTCTTGACGCGCACGTCCACCAGCATCAATCCCAGTCCGCGGGTGCTGGCGTCGGCGATCTTGAGGATCTCGCCGGTGAACTCCGCACGTTCGGCCGCCACCACCTGCTGAATGGTGCGGCGCGCGATCACGCCCTTGATGCCGTCCTTGACGATGCTGCCCAGGCGGCCGGCGGCGATCTCCACGTCGCCGCCCGAGGTC
>JBDHQY010000484.1:0-2628 GCA_039807315.1 Steroidobacter sp.
GGCCCGAGCTCGGCTTCTCCACCGAGGCATCGCTGGGCGAGTACGACAGCAGGTCGGCGGGCGCGGTGCTGACCGGGCCGGTGGCGTCGCTCGATTCCTCGTGGCGTATCGCCGTGCAGCGCTTTCGCAGCGATGGTTTCCGCACCGATCCATATCTGCGGCGCGACGATACCAACGCTCGCGACGAGCTGACGGCGCGCGTCAAGTGGCGTTGGCAGCCGTCCGCAGCGACCACCGTCGATCTGACCTGGCTGCACGCCGATCTGGACAACGGTTACGACGCCTGGTCGATCGACAATTCGCGACGCTCGCTTGCCGATCGTCCTGGCAAGGATGCGCAAAAGGCCGACGGCGGCTCGCTGCGCATCGAGACCCGCGCCGGCTCGATCGGCTCGCTGACGGCGATTGCGGCATTGTCCGATTCCGACGGCGACTACAGCTTCGACGGCGACTGGGGCAATGCGGACAGCTGGGCGCCTTACACCTACGATTATTTCTATCGAGCGCAGACCGAGCGGCGCACGCGCAGTTTCGAAGTCCGGTTGGCATCGGATGCGGCACGGAAGAGCGGCGACATCGCCTGGCTGGTGGGCGCCTACACGCTGAATCTGGACGAGACCGTTCACGAGATCAGCGTCGGTGAATACGTGGATCCGTTTGCCCCCGAGTATTCCGGCGCGTCGGACGATTTCCTCACCAGCAACTACGATGCGCGCAATATTGCCGTATTCGGTCAGCTCGACGGCAATCTGAGCGAGCGCTGGGGCTGGTCATTCGGTCTGCGCGCCGAGCAGCGCGATGCGGACTACAGGGATGGCGGCGTGCAGCAGGGTGAGCCGCGTGTAACGAATACGAGCGAGAAGGACACGATGTGGGGCGGGCAGGCGACGCTGCATTTCGACGTGCAGCCGAACGTGCACCTGTTCTCGACGCTGTCGCGCGGCTACAAGGCAGGTGGTTTCAACCTGGGGCGAGCGGCGGCGATTCAGGAACGCTTTGCCCCTGAATATTTGTGGAGCCTGGATGTCGGTGCGAAGGGCGAGTGGTTCGAGCGACGCCTGTACGCGGACATCACGGCGTTCTACATGAAGCGTGAGGACATGCAGGTCGTCACCGGGATGCAGCTCGATCCCATCGGCGATCCGAACAGCTATCTGTTCTTCACGGACAATGCTGCGGGCGGACGCAATGCGGGAATCGAGGCCAGCGCGCGATGGCGCGTTACTCGCGAGCTGGAACTGGGTGGTTCGCTGGGACTGCTGCACACGCGCTACTCGGGTTATCGTCCCGAGGGCACGGATATCAGCGATCGTGATCAGGCCCACGCGCCGGAGTACCAGTTGTCGCTCAACGCTACCTGGCGCTCGTCGCTGGGATGGATGGCGCGCGTGGATTTCTCGGCGGTGGACGATTACTACTTCGATGTGCCGTCGAGCGATCCGGTGGAGAATCGGCAGCGCGCGCCGGCGTATTCGTTGACCAACGTGAAGCTGGGCTATGAAGGCGCTGGCTGGAGCGTGTATCTATGGGGCCGCAACGTCTTCGACCAGGACTACATCGTGCGTGGCTTCTATTTCGGCAACGAGCCGCCCGATTTCACCAACAAGCGCTATACCCTGCTCGGCGAGCCGCGGCAGGTCGGTCTGAGCGCCCGGTGGGAGTTCTAGATACCGCCGTTGCGGCGATCTTGAATATCGTCAGCCGCGCAGCCGGGAAGCTGCTCTTGCAAGAGACCTTGCGACCGCGCGGCAGCGAAGAGTGAACAGCAGACTTTGTGGAGAACCTACATGCGTACCGCCATCGAAATCAGCCTCTATCCGCTCGACGCGGACTTCATTCCAGCCATCAAGGGTTTCATCGACCGGCTCAATACCTATCCGGAACTGCAGGTCACCACCAACGCCATGAGCACGCAGATTGCCGGCGAGCATCAGCGGCTGTTCGAGATCCTCGGCAAGGAAACCGCGGCGACCTTCGGCGAAGGCGGGCGCAAGGTGTTCGTGGTGAAAGTGCTGGGTGGCGGGGAGGCGAAGTGAGGATGAGCCCCGTCAGCGCGCTTCATGGAGCGCGCTTGCTTCGGCGCAATGTCGGGGAGCAGTCGCGCAGGTCCGCCGCGCTCGATTGCGATTCCTGGCCGCCTCGCTCCCGGATCTTTTCTTAGTCCGGGAACCGGCGCCGGGAGAAGCTCGTGTCATCGCTCATTTCGCAGCTCGCAGCCACTTCGCCATGGGAGGCCGTCGGGGCTGCGCTCGGTCTCGCCTATCTGCTGCTGGCGGTGCGTCGCAATCTGTTGTGCTGGCTTTGCGCTTTCGCCAGCACCGCGATCTATCTGGTGTTGTTCGCGCATGCCGCGCTCTATATGCAGTCGGCATTGCAGGTGTTCTATCTGGCCATGGCGGTCTATGGCTTCATCGACTGGCGCCGGGGTCGATCCGAGTCGGGCGAGGTGCTGATCCGTTCCTGGACATTGCGGCAACACCTCGGCGCCGCGGTGCTGGTCATTGCCGCCACGTTGGTCAACGGCTGGCTGCTGGCCGGCACGGATGCGGCGGCGCCCTATGTGGACTCGCTGGTGACCTGGGGCAGTGTCGTGACCACCTGGATGGTGGCGCGGCGCGTAATCGAGAA
>JBDHQY010000485.1:0-2619 GCA_039807315.1 Steroidobacter sp.
GCGCAGCACTTCGATCGAGCGCGCTTCTTCGGTGTTGATCTCGAACAGCTCGTTGACGTTGCAGAAGCCGACCGGACGGATGGGAATGCTGTTTTCCAGGAACAGGAATACGCCGCAGGAGCCGGGACCGGACAGCACCGGCGAGCGGATGGCGGTGAGACTTTCCTGGCCGCTGTTGCGCTGGATCATGGCGCCGGCGGCGCGATTGATGATCTCGCTGTGATGCGTCGAACCAACCAGCGTGACGTCGTTGCTGCTCAATACCGAGATGCTGCCTGGATACTCGCGCAAGCGTTCCGCCTGCCGCGTCGCCGTCACCACGATTTCATCCAGTGGATCGCGCGCCTCGGATTTCTCCGCGGCTACTGCGGCGACCGACCAGCCGGTGGCCAGCAGCAGCGACAAGGCGCAGGCGGCTTTGGCGCGAATCGCCGTGACGATGTTGTCGGCTGGTGCGGGAATTGCGGAAACGAGGGGCATCGTCGGCATTCCTAATTCTTGCGCGTGGGCGCGTACAAGCCGCGATCATACAAGTGGTCGGCGACGCTGCGATCACAATACCGCATTTGTGTCATGCCGCCGCTGGCGCCAGCTGTTTTTGAGCTGTTTTTTCCAGCGCAGGCGAGCACTCAGGCGCTGTCGCGGTGTCGAGCTTGCCGTGATCGCTCGCGGTCAGGTGACCAGGAGTCACCACGAGTGACGATACGAGCACCAGCGATCGGCTCGACTGCGCCGACGCTGCCGGAATCGACGCAGAGCGGGCCGGCGTGGTCGTCGATCGCAATCGGTCATGTATCGGGAGTGCCGCAAATATGCGATGTGCGCAGGCCGAGATCGAGCCCGCCTGCGGATTCGTTCACGAGGAGTGGATTCTGAATAATGTGTCGCGCGGAGTCGTGGATCGCGGTGCCAGCGTGCGCGCCCGCTGGGCCGGGTCGGTGATGACGCCGGTATCGGCGCCGGTGAAGTCTGCCCGGTTCGCTGGTGCGATGGTCCGCTGGCTGCTGCAGGTGCTCGACGTTGTTGCGATCGATCTGCGTGCCTGCGAATGGCAGCTGTCGCCGGGACCGCCGCGTGCCAGCTCCAGTCGTTGCCGGAGTCGTCGGTCAAGCCCGCCGACGGTGCGGCAGCGACGGCAATGCGAGTGCCGGGACCGGTCGCGCGACTTGCGGTTCGGGCGAGCTGCCATGGCATGGAAGCCTACCCATTGCCGGCGGCGGACGATGGCGGGCCCGGCAGGCACTGGCGGTGCGGGCTGTTAGTATTGACGCGTTTTTCCACGGGCTTCACGCAGGCGCGAACAGAAGATGAAACGGCGCACCCTGTCACTCGGCGCACTGGCTGTCCTGTCGTCGCTGCTGTGCTCCATTCTGGCGCCCGCCAGCACCTGGGCCGCCGAATCTTCGCGTCCGCGCGTCGGCTTGGTGCTGAGCGGCGGCGGTGCCCGGGGTGCGGCCCATGTCGGGGTACTCAAGGTGCTCGACGAGATGCACGTGCCGATCGACGCGATCGCCGGCACCAGCATGGGCGCAGTGGTCGGCGGCCTGTATGCCTCGGGCATGAGCGGCAAGGAGATCGAAACGCTGATCAGCTCGGTCAACTGGCAGGACGCGTTCCAGGATCGGCCGCCGCGCGCCGAGCTCGGCTATCGCCGCAAGCAGGACGATCGCAATTTCCTGGTCCGCTATGCGCTCGGCGTGCGCGACGAGGGTTTCGTGCTGCCGCGCGGATTGGTGCAGGGGCAGAAGCTGGAGCAGGTGTTGCGCAAGGCGGCGCTGCCGGTGGCGGACGTACAGGATTTCGACCGCCTGCCGATACCGTTTCGTGCCATGGCCACCGACCTGGAGACCGGCGAGGCCGTGATGATGCGCTCGGGGGATCTGGTCACGGCCATGCGAGCGAGCATTTCCGCGCCGGGCCTGTTCTCACCCGCGCAGCGTGACGGCCGTCTGCTGGTGGATGGTGGATTGGTCGAGAATCTGCCGATCGATGCGGCACGCGACATGGGCGTCGACGTGCTGATCGTCGTGGACGTGAGCTTCCCGCTGTACTCGCGCGATGAGCTGGCGACGCCGTTGGAAGTCACCAACCAGGCATTTGCGATCATGATTCGCAGCCGCACGCTGGAGCAGCGTGCCAAGCTCAAATCCACGGACATCGTGATCGATCCGCCGCTCGGCCGCGCGGCTTCCGCTGATTTCACCCGTGTGCCGCAGGCATTGCGCGCAGGCGAAGCAGCGGCTGACGGAGCCCGCGCAGCACTGGCTGCGCTTTCGCTGAGCGAGGACGGCTACGCGCGTTATCTTGCTGGGCGCAATCCGCGCACCACCACTGCACCAATGATCGAGTTCGTGCAGGCGGACGCCAATTCGGGTGAGTATTCGCGGCTGATCGACGCCACCATGAGCGATGTGGTCGACAAGCCGCTGGATCCGGCACTGATGCAGAGCCAGTTGTCGTCGCTGTACTCGCTCGATCTGTTCGAATCCATCGATTATTCGCTGGTCGAGCAGGACGGCCGCAGCGGGCTGGAGATGAGCCTGCGCCGCAAGAGCTGGGGGCCGAACTACGTGCGCTTCGGCCTCAATCTCGAGGACGATTTCGAAGGCAACAGCCGCT
>JBDHQY010000486.1:0-2618 GCA_039807315.1 Steroidobacter sp.
TCCGGCGCGGCAAACGGCAGCTTGTCGATGACGACCACCGACAGGGCCGCACCTTTCACGTCCACGCCTTCCCAGAAGCTGCTCGTTCCAAGCAGCACCGCGTTGCCGTATTCACGGAACCGCTTGAGCAGAACTTCGCGCGGCGCATCGCCTTGCACCAGCACCGGGAATGAAGCTGCGGCGGCAATTTTCTTCAGCAGGATCTCAGCCGCCTCACGCAGCGCGCGGTGACTGGTGAAGAGCATGAAGGCACGCCCGCCGCTCGCCTGCAATATCGGCAGCGCAGCCTCGACCACCTGCTGCGTGTACCGTCGCGACGCCGGCGCATCGAGCCCGGTCGGCAGATACAGCAACGCCTGGCGCTCATAGTCGAACGGACTGCCGAACCGCGCGGTAACGGGCTGTTGCATTCCGGCGCGGCGCGTGAAATGACTGAAATCGTCGCCAACGGCCAGCGTAGCGGACGTACAGATCCATGCACTGGAATGCGCGGCAATCAGCGCGCCGAGCTGCTCGGCGACATCGACCGGCACGTAGTGAAATGAGACGCTCTGCCCGCTCACCTGGGCCCAGCGCACGCTGGCCAGCGATTCGTCGTCGCCGTGCTCCAGCAGCGTGCTCATGCGGCCGCTCAGCTCGGCCGCACGACGCCTGACGGCGGCCAGGCCGGGATGATCCGCCGCTGCATTGCTCAGGGACTTCGCCAGATCGGCGAGCGAGAACTGCACCGACTCCAGCGATTCGATGAGAGACGCCGACCATCGTGCAAACTCGTGCCGCTCGCCTGCCGCACCGAGCGCGTCCTGCAGATCGACGATCCGCCGCTCCAGAGTCTGTGCGAACGAAACAGCGACTTCCGTCTGCGGCGCGCCGGACACGAGTTCGGCAACAAGATCGCGCGCCAGCGCCTGCAGCTGTCGGCCAGATATCGCGAATCCCAGGAAGGCCGATGCGATCTCGGGCAACTGGTGCGCCTCGTCGATCACGATGGCATCGGCCCCCGGCAGCAGATCACCGAAGCCCTCCTCCTTGAGCACCAGATCGGCCAGCAGCAAATGGTGATTGACGACCACCACGTCCGCCGCCTGCGCCTCGCGACGTGCCTTCATGACGTGACAGCGATCGAACAGCTCGCAATCCGGCCCGAGGCAGTTGTCGCGGGTCGACGTGACCCATGGCCACACGGGATCGGATTCACTGAAACGCGCCAGCTCCGCGATGTCGCCCTGCTTGGTGGACCTCGCCCAATGGCGCACGTGCGGGAGCGCCATCGCCACCTCACGACGCAATCCGCGCGAGCTCGCCTGGTGCTCTGCGAGCTCCAGGCGATGCAGACACAAATAGTTCGCACGCCCCTTGAGCAACGCCACCCGTACCGGCAATCCCAACGCTGCCGCCACTGTCGGCAGATCGCGGCGGAACAGCTGATCCTGCAGCGTACGGGTACCTGTGGAGACGATGACTCGACGGCCCGACAGCAGCACCGGAATCAGGTACGCGTAAGTCTTGCCCGTGCCGGTGCCCGCTTCCACCACCAGGCGGCTGCGCGACTGCAACGCCTGTGCAACTTCGCCTGCCATTGCAATCTGCTCGGGGCGCGTGGTGAAGCCGGGAACCGCAGCAGCCAGCGGCCCGTCAGGTCCGAAAATTTCGTCCCACTCGTGCATGCGCTTATTTGAAGATCGCGCGAAAGCGCGCCAGCGCCACCGCTCCCGGCGCCAGGGGATTGCGCAGGCGCCAGCGGATATGGGTGTAGTCCTCGGGAGTCGCCGGCCGTGTCAACGGCTGCGGCACGGCCGTGCCGGCCGGCTCGGCGAGCGGCAACGACGGCTCGACCACGACCAGCTGCCCTTCGCGAGCGAAGGTCTCGCCACCGTCGGCTGAGAAAGTGATCTCAGCGCCGGGACCGCCGGCGGAATTGGGCACGTATTGAGTGTTCTCCGGTACCCGCTGCACCACCACCACATCGCGCACCGCTTCGGGGTTTCGATTGAGTATCTGCACCGTATAGAAGACCACTTGCCCTTCGTGCAGCACCGTCGCGGGCACGAGCCGTGCGACCCGACGCCCCGCCACGCTGGACTCCTCCCGCACTTCCGCGATCAGCGTGGTTTCAACCGGTTCCGCGGCCCGCGCTGCCGGGCCGAACAACGCGGCGGCCAGCAGCATCGCCCAGCAAAGCCGCGCCCCCTTGTCCATACCGTTGTTGCGGGTCCGGCGCGGCAACTGCGCCGCCGCAGGCCGGCGCAAGCGGCATGCGCCGTCGGTTTCGCATCGTGGGCCGGTCAAGGAAATCATGAACATAAGATCGGGATTGTAGACTGCCGCATGGCATTTCAATGACACAGTGGCGCTGCCCGGTATAATCCGGTCCCTGTTTTCATCGCTTCCCGGCCCGAAACCGCGGAGCGCGGGCCCACTGCCGGAGGATTGCGCTGCAATGAGCATGAATGCGTCGTTAAAAAGCTGGGTGGAGGATGTTGCGAAGCTGACTCAACCGGACTCCATCCACTGGTGCACCGGCTCGGACGCCGAGAACTCGAAGCTGATCGACGCCATGCTCGCCACCGGGGATCTTATCAAGCTCAACCCCGCCACCCACCCGAACTGTTACCTGC
>JBDHQY010000013.1:0-13226 GCA_039807315.1 Steroidobacter sp.
GACATTGGTTTCGACGACGGCGCGCACTTCGAACTGCCATTCGAGTATCTGCGCGTCTATTCGCCTTCTGCCGAAGTACGTGGCCACGGGCCGGGCCAGGAGACCTTGCAGCTCGGCAAGCACGAAGTGGGCATCAAGGCGGTCGAGCCCGTCGGCAACTATGCGGTGCGGCTGGTATTCGACGACGGCCACGACACCGGCCTGTACACCTGGGCGTATCTGCACGAACTCGGCCGGCAGCGCGAACAGAAGTGGGCGCAATACCTGGGGCGGCTGCAGGAGCTGGGAATTCAGTATCCGACGCCGGTCGGGAAGAAGCGATGACGCGACCTCCCGCTTGGACGCCGACTCAGCCGAAGGCGGCGCGCCCGCGATAGCGGCTCTTCCTCTCCATACCTCGTCGCTCGTCGCACTCAGCGCCCGCCATTGGCCAGAGCCCGCGCCGAGGCACCGCCCCCCCGCGGAATACCAGAATTCCTCGTCCCTTCCCCGGGTCGTGGCTACAATGCAGCCCTTGCGAAGCTCACCATGACTGCCAACAACTCTTCTCCGGCCGCTGCCAGCGGCACCACCGATTTCGGCTACCAGGAAGTTCCGGTCGCCGAGAAGGCGGCGCGCGTGCGCGCGGTGTTCGAGTCCGTCGCCGGCAATTACGACCTGATGAACGACCTTATGTCGGGCGGCGCGCATCGGGTCTGGAAGCATTTCACTCTGTCGCAGACCGGGTTGCGCCCCGGCCAGCGCGCGCTCGACGTTGCCGGTGGCACAGGAGATCTGGCGGCAGGCATGGCGCAGCAGGTCGGCGGCGCGGGATTGGTAGTGCTGACCGACATCAACGCGGCAATGCTTGCCGAAGGACGCGACGCCCTGACCGATCGCGGTCTGGTCGGCAATGTCCGCTACTCGCTCGCCAACGCGGAGCGTCTGCCGTTCCCGGATTCCAGCTTCGATTGCGTCACCATCGGCTTCGGTCTGCGCAATGTCACCGACAAGGCCGCGGCGCTGCGTTCGATGACGCGCGTGCTGAGGCCGGGCGGACAGCTGATGGTGCTGGAGTTCTCGCACCCCGTGGCACCGGGTCTGAAGCCCATCTACGACGCATATTCGTTCTCAGTGCTGCCGTGGCTGGGCAAAGTGGTGGCCAAGGACGAGTCGAGCTATCGCTACCTGGCCGAGTCGATCCGCCGTTTCCCGGACCAGCCGACGCTGCTGAACATGATGCAGGAGGCGGGGCTGGAGAACTGCAGCTACCACAACCTGAGCGGCGGCATCGTCGCGCTGCATCGCGGCTACCGGTTCTGACATGCGCCTGAGCCCGCTCGAATCGCTACTGAATCGCAACATCGCCGGCTCCGTCGCGGCCCGCGGCCTGTGCAAGCGGCTGGAAGGTAGAGTACTGGCGCTGCGCTTCACCGGCCTGCCGCTGAGCATCAGCTTTCGCTGTGACGGCGAGCGCCTGACGCTCGATACCGTGCAACCACAAACAGCGAGCGCGACGCTGTCTGGCACCCCGCTCTCGTTCATGCAACTGGCCGGTGCTGCCCCCGAAGTCGCGCTGCGCAGCGGTGCGGTCCACATCGAAGGCGATGCAGAGGTCGCGCAGACTTTCAGCGAGCTGCTCAAGGCGGCTCGCCCCGATCTCGAAGAAGAGCTGTCTCGCGTCATCGGCGACGTCGCCGCTCACCAGGTCGGCAATGCCGCACGCTCCGTGCTGGAGTTCGGACGCCGCGCTTCAGATACGTTCGCGCAGAACGTCGCGGAGTATCTGCAGGAGGAAGGTCGCGATCTGCCGACCCGCATCGAGGCGGACGAATTCATCGTCGGCGTGGACAAGCTGCGCGATGACGTGGAACGGCTGGCAGCGCGCTTGACGCTGCTCGAGACGAGGAAGACGCAGTGAGGCTTCGGGTTCTCTCGCGTCTACTGCAGATCCAGCGCGTTCTCGTCCGGCACGGTCTCGACGAGATCATCCTGGCCACTCACCTGTTCCGGCCGCTGCGCTTCGCGTTCTATCTGTCGCCGGCAACCTGGTTCCACCGCGAGCGCGGCGGCAGCCGCGCGGAACGGTTGCGGTTGGCGCTGGAAGAGCTCGGCCCGATCTTCATGAAATTCGGCCAGATGCTCTCGACGCGGCGCGACCTCTTGCCGCGAGACATCGCCGACGAACTGGAGAAGCTGCAGGATCGCGTACCGCCGTTTCCCGGCGCGCTGGCCAAAAGCATTGCCGAGGCGGCTTACCAACGACCACTCAGCGAGGTCTTCGCGCGTTTCGACGAAACCCCGCTGGCCGCTGCAACCATCGCGCAGGTCCATACCGCACAGCTTGCCGACGGCAAGGAAGTCGTGGTCAAGATCGTGCGCCCTGGCATCCGCGAGCGGATCCAGCTCGACATCGAGGTGATGTACGCGCTGGCGCAGCTCGCTGCGCGCTACTGGCCGGAAGCGCACCGGCTGCGCCCGGTCGAGTTGGTGCGCGAATACGAGAAAACCATTCTCGACGAGCTGGACCTGATGCGCGAGGCGGCCAACGCGGCACAGCTCAGGCGCAACTTTGCCGGCTCCCGCCTGTTGTACGTGCCCGAAGTCTACTGGGATCTGTGCCGCAAGAACGTGATGGTGATGGAGCGTCTGCACGGCGTGCTCATCAACGACATCCCGGAGCTGCAGCGGCGCGGCGCGAACATCAAGCGTCTGGCGGAAAACGGCGTGGAGATCTTCTTCACGCAGGCGTTCCGCCACAACTTCTTCCATGCCGACATGCATCCCGGCAACATTTTCGTGCTGCTCGACGACCCGCAGCAGCCGCGTTATGCGGCGGTCGATTTCGGTATCGTCGGCACGCTCGATCCGCGCGACCAGCATTACCTGGCGGAAAATTTCATCGCCTTCTTCGACCACGACTATCGGCGTATCGCCCAGCTGCACATCGACGCGGGCTGGATCCCCGCGCACGTCCGTGTCGATGAGCTGGAATCGGCGGTGCGCACCGTGTGCGAGCCGATCGCCAACAAGCCGCTGAAGGAGATCTCCTTCGGCCAGGTCTTGATCAGCCTGTTCGAAGCCGCGCAGCGCTTCGATGCGCAGATGCAGCCGCAATTGATGCTGATCCAGAAAACCCTGCTACAGATCGAAGGCGTCGGCCGGCAGCTGTATCCGGACCTGGATCTATGGGAAACGGCGCAGCCGCTGCTGCGACAATGGATGCAGGAGCGTTACAGCGTGCGCTCCATGCTGAAGCAGGCGCGCGACCAGCTGCCGGGCCTGGTCGACTCCCTGCGCATGACACCGCAGCTGATCCAGAACACGATCCAGCGCGCCGCCGACGGCAGGCTCACCGTGCCGATGCAGTCGCCGGACATCGAGGCGCTGCGCCGGGAGATTCGCGAAGACGCCCGGCGTCGCGACCTCACCATGATCGCCGCCATCGTGCTGCTCGGAGGAATCTTCTGGCTCGCGCTGCATCGTGATCCGCTCTGGCCGGGCATCGCGATGCTCCTCACCAGCGCGGCGACGCTTTGGTATTCGCGCAAATAACCCATCCGCTTTGCGGCGACGGCGCCAGTCAGCGCCCAGTCCTCGGCACTTCTCCGCCGCCTGCTACCTGCCTTTCCATCTGTCATCCGCCATCCGTCATTCCCGCGAAGCGGCAATCCATCGGATTGCAGTCCGCCTCTGGTCATACCCCGCGTAGAACCTGCCGCCGACTTGCGGGTGGGAGTTCGTTGCGTGAAATGGGCGTATTGCCGCTTTCGCGGGAATGACAAGGGTGTGGACGATGCTTGGGCTGGGTGTATGCGGCTTATGCGGGACGAGGACGAGTCGGCGATGCGTTATGAGCGGCTCTTCAGCTCGACCCATGTCGCCACACCCAGCGCGCAACGTTGTCCGTCGGCGCCGAACAGCGCCGTGCCGACCCGGTGCTTGCGACCTTCGCCGGCGATGCGCCAGGCCGTTATCACGCAAGGCTCGCCGACGCGCGGCACACGATCGATGCGTACGGCCAGCTCACCCAGCAGTGCCAGCCTGGGATCGGCGGATGCGAAATAGCCGGGACAATCCAGCGACGCCCATACGAATTCCGGCCGCACCTTTGCCTGCGCATCGCCCAGCGAAGCGTCCGGCTGCCACGGCGCGGCGACCAGGTGAGTGCCGGGCACCGAGCCGGGAAAGATCCGCAGCCCATCGCCATGCTGCCGCGCCGGACCGCAGACGAAACAGGTGGGACAGATGTGCCGGGTGAATCCGGAGAAATGCCGGGAAACACCGCACGCTTCCACCCAGGACGGCGGCTGCGGCACGTCAATTTCGATCGTCTGCAACGCGGCGGTCGCGATCAGCTCGGAACCCGCGCGCGCTTGCCAGCGCCCTTCGCCGACAGGCGCGAGCGCCAGTTCCTGACTCATCGGCACCGGCTGCATCAGCCGCACACTCACCGGCTCGCCGATTGCCAGCGCGATCAGGCCGGTGGTGTAGCCGCCGTTGCCGGAATCCGGCGGTCCATTGAACCGATCGGCAATCCGTACGTAGGCGTGCATCGGCTCAGGTGCGCTGCGGCGCCGGACGCAGCAGGCCCCAGACCACCGGCAGCACCGAGATCACGATGATGAGAACGGTGACCACGCCGAAGTTGCTCTTGATCAGAGGCACATTGCCGAACACGAATCCGCCCCAGATGAAAATGGTCACCCAGGCGAAACCGCCGACGAAATTGTAGGACGCGAAGCGCCGGCGCTGCATCATGCCGACACCGGCGACGAATGGCGCGAAGGTGCGTATGATGGGCACGAAGCGCGACAGCACGATGGTCTTGCCGCCGTGCCGATCGTAGAACGCCTGCGTTCGCAGCAGGTATTCCTGTTTCAACCAGCGAACGCTGCCGCTGAAGGCGCGTGGCCCGATCGCCCTGCCGACGCGGAAGTTGACCTCGTTGCCGACGATGGCGGCCACGGTCAGCAACACCCACAACCACACCGCGTTCAAGGTGCCGGTGGAATCGATCGCGGCCAGCGCGCCGGCGGCGAACAGCAGCGAATCGCCCGGCAGAAACGGCGTCACCACCAGGCCGGTCTCGCAGAACACGATCAGGAACAGGATCAGGTAGATCCAGAAGTGATATTGCAGCACCAGCTCGGAAAGATGCTTGTCCAGGTGCAGGACCACATCGACGAACCAGCTGATGAGTTCCATGGGTTCGGACGCTGCCGGTGCGCTTGCGAAACTGTCTTCAGCGAGCGGCCGGGACGCGCGGCTGGTTGTTCTCGTCGACGAGCACGACCACCGGCTGGTGCTGTGCGGCTTCCGCCTCGGTGTACTGCGAATAGGCGCAGATGATGAGCAGGTCGCCCACCATGGCTCTGCGTGCGGCCGCGCCGTTCAGCGAGATCGCGCCCGAGCCGCGTGGCGCCTTGATGATGTAGGTGGAGAAACGCTCGCCGTTGGCGACGTTGTAGAGCTCGATGTACTGGTTGGCACGCAGTCCCGACGCTTCGAGCAGGCCCTCGTCGATGCCGCACGAGCCTTCGTAGTCGAGATCGGCCTGCGTGACGCGGACACGGTGAAGCTTGGCTTGCAGCAGGGTCAGTAGCATGGGCGGGAGAATGGCGGGAACTTGAGGGCGCCAAGGCTGCAGACCGCGGCCCGGCATGTCAAGCAGGGGTCGGGCTCAATCCTGCAGACGCTGCAGCAATTTCCTCATGTCCGAGTCGACGATGAGCGCGGCGCGGTGCCGCGGGCGTAGGAACCCTTCCTCGACGGCGCGATCGATGAAGGCGATCAGCGGATCGTAGAAGCCCTGGTGGTTCAGCAGCCCGCAGGGCTTGCGGTGCAGGTCGAGCTGGGTCCAGGTCCAGGCCTCGAACAGCTCGTCCATGGTGCCGATGCCGCCGGGCAGGGTCAGGAAAGCGTCCGCCAGGTCACCCATCTTGAGCTTGCGCTCGGCCATGGTCCGCACGATATGCAGCTCGGACAGTCCCGGGTGGCCCACTTCCTTGTCGATCAGCAGCTGCGGGATCACCCCGATCACCCGCCCGCCCGCTTTCAATGCCGCATCCGCCAGGGCGCCCATCAGGCCGACACGCCCGCCGCCGTACACCACGGTGAGCTCGCGACGCGCCAGCAATTCGCCCAGTTCGCGGGCCAGCTGCAGGTAGCCGGGCCGGTCGCCCGGGCTGGAGCCGCAAAAGACACAGATGGATTTCATGGCGCGAATTCTAGCGGCTGGCCGCGCGCGCCGGCGACAAAGTGAGCATTCGCGCACATTTCCCGCTTTCTTCCGACGCTTCGCGGATTTGGCAGCGTGGCAAGCCTCAAGCATCGGGGCCGGTGCCCGATACGTCTAGCGAATGCAGCGCGAGTTCGCCCTGCTGTCGATTCGACATTTTATGCAAAGCATGTACGACTCCTGGCTGGTCCCGCTGTCGATCGCGGTCGCCCTCGTCGTTTCCTACACGGCGTGGAACCTGGCGGCGCGCGTCTATGGCACACGGCTTTGGCGTGGTATCGCGTGGCTCGCAGGCGTGATCCTGGCGGTAGCCATCGGCGTGTGGTGGATGAGTTACAGCGGCGTGGACAGCCTGCGCACTGCTGCGCCAACCTTCGAGCGACTGCTGCTGGCAGCGCCGATCGTCGCTGCAATCTTGGCCTCGGGAGCCGCCTTGCGGCTGTCTTTCAAGCAGTCTCGCGACCGCGACGAAGCGCTCGACGCGCACGTGCGCAATTCCAATCGCTGCGATTCACTGACCGGGTTGCCGAACCGGGTGGCACTGGTAGCGGCAGCGGAACAAGCGCTGGCCGACGCCAGACGCCGCGACACGCAACTGGCAGTGATGGTGCTGGACGTCGATCGGCTCAAATCGATCAACGACTCGCTGGGCCACCAGGCCGGCGATGAACTGCTGCTCGAGCTCTCGCAGCGCCTGCGCGGCGTGCTTCGGCACAACGACAAACTGGCACGGCTGGCCAGCGATGAGTTCACCATCCTCGCCACCGAGCTGCGCAGCGCGCGCGACGCCGAGACCGTGGCGGAGAAAGTGCTCGAAGCCCTGCAGCAGAAGTTCACGTCCGGCACGGTCGACGTTCATCCGTCGGTGAGCGTCGGCATCAGCACCTATCCGCTGGACGGCGATTCCTTCGACGTTCTGCTGCGCCGGGCCAACGCGGCCATGCGCTATACCAAGGATTCGGCGCGCGGCGGCTATCGCTTCTACGCCGCGGAAATGAGCAGCTTCACCGACAACCGGGTGGTCATGGAAAGCGAGCTGCGCCGCGCCATCGAGATGGGCGAGATGGAGCTGCACTATCAACCGAAGGTCGATATCGCGACCGACCGCGTGCGCAGCGCCGAAGCGTTGATCCGTTGGCGTCATCCGACACGCGGGCTGATCTCGCCACTGACGTTCATTCCGATGGCCGAGGAAACCGGCTTGATCGTGCCGCTGGGCGAATGGGTACTGCGTGCCACCTGCCGGCAGATACGCGCCTGGATGGATGCGGGCCTATCGCCGATACGCGTCGCCGTGAATCTCTCCGCCAAGCAGTTTCGCCAGGCCGACCTGGCCGCCATAGTGCGCTCGGCGCTGGACGAAGCGCGGCTCGAGCCCGGCTCGATCGAGCTGGAGCTGACCGAGAGCGCGGTCATGCACGACCCGGAAGCCTCCGCCGCCACGCTCGCCACCTTGAGCGCCATGGGCGTGCACATCTCCATCGACGATTTCGGCACCGGCTATTCCTCGCTGAGCTATCTGCGGCGTTTCCCGCTCGACAAGCTCAAGATCGATCGCAGCTTCATCCGCGACCTGCTGAAGAATTCCGACGACGCGTCCATCGTCAAGGCCATCATCTCGCTCGCGCACAGTTTGCGGCTGCGCGTGGTAGCCGAAGGTGTGGAGTCGAGCGACCAGCTCGAGTTCCTGCGCCAGCTCGGCTGTGATCAGTACCAAGGCTTCTACTGCAGCCCTGCGGTGCCCGCCGACGATTTCGCCAACCTGGTTCGCAGAATGCGTCCGGAGCGCGAATTCACCGAAGCCGACATGCTGCAGACGCAGAGCCGTCTGTCGGCGTTCACGCCGGAACCGGTGGCGTAGCGATACCTCTGGATTCCTTCGTCATTCCCGCAAGCGGGGATGCATCCAGTCAGCAAGATGGATCCCCGTTTGCGAGGGGATGACGGAAAAAGAACCAGGCGATCGGATCTTTCCTGGATTCCCTGACCTGCTCTCGCAGCTTTCCCCAGCGGATATCTATTTGTCGTCGGCACGACGGCCGCGAGTGCGGCGACGCTCGGCGCCATTCCACAGCGGCGACATCATGCCGCTCTCGCTGCGGCGGCGCGGTCCGACGCGCCGATCCTTGTGATGCCTGTAGCGACAGGTGCAAATCGCGGCGTCGCAGGTCGGCAGCGGCAGTTTCGGCGCATATCGCGACAGGAATCGCCGGCCGGTGAAGTGCTGCGCGGCAGCGCAGGCCTGTTTGCCGAGTACGACGGAAACGGCGTGGAACAGATTCGCCGGCGCGTCTTTTCTGACCGGGGGTGCAGCTTTGCGAGACCGGAACAGAGCCGCGAACGGCCACCCTGGAGACTTCGACGCCATGGTCCTCCCCTGCGCGCCAGTGAACACCGGAGCCTGTTCGGCTTCTTTTCAAGGCGAAAGCAGCGGAGATTGTTCCAGCTCAGTTCCTGGGTGGGGAACAGGGATATCTACATCCGGTAAATTACCTACGCAGATCCCAGCGCTCGCACGGCCGGGTTTTCCTGGTCGTCCAGCGCTGAATCGATTCAGCCGCGCAGCGAATGCAGGAAAGCCGCCGGATCCTCGCCACGCTCGATGACCTCCACCAGCGCCGAGCCGACGATGACGCCATCGACGTACGGCGCCATGAGCGCCACCTGCTCGCGGCCGCGAATACCGAAGCCGGCGCAGACCGGTACCGGCGAAATACGCTTGACGCTGACGAAATAATCGAGCACTTGCTGCGGCACGGCGACATTCCTGCCGGTGGTGCCGGTCATGGTGACGCCATAGATGAAGCCACGGCTGGCCTGGCAGAGCATGGCCATGCGTTCGAGCGGCGTCACCGGCGTGACGAATTGCACCAGCGCGATGCCGTGCGCTTCGAGCGCCGCGCGCAGCTCGGTCGACTCCTCGTAAGGCAGGTCCGGGACGATGAACCCGGCGATACCCGCCTCGGCCGCGGCCCCGGGCAATCGATCCAGACCGTAGGCCAGCAGCGGATTCAGATAGCTCATGAGCAACAGTGGCGTGCGGCCACGCGGCTGCCCGGAAAGCTCCGAGAGTATCCAGCGCAGCGACACACCCTGGCCGAGCGCGGCGCGACTCGAGCGCTGAATCGTCGTGCCGTCCGCCATCGGATCGCTGAACGGCACGCCGATCTCGACCACATCGGCCGCCGTGGCGACCGCCTGCAGCTGCGCCAGGAATTTCTCCCGCCGCGGAAAGCCTGCGGTGATGTAGGCGACGATGGCCGGCTGTCCCTGCGCTCTGGCCCTGCCGATCGCCTCGCTGATCGTACTGCCGGGCGTCATCACAACTGCCCCTTCAGGAGGGTCTTCTGCAACGTTGGCATGTCTTTGTCGCCACGACCGGAAAGTCCGATCAGGATGCTCTTGCCTGGGTGCGCCTGGGCGTAGCGCCGCGCACCGGCCAGCGCGTGTGAGGATTCGATGGCCGGCAGAATGCCTTCGGCTGCGCAACATTCGGCCAGCGCGGCCAGCGCATCGTCGTCATTCACGGCTTCGTACTTCACTCGGCCGATGGTCATCAGCAGCGCGTGCTCGGGCCCGACACCGGGATAGTCGAGGCCGGCCGACACCGATTGCGTCTCCTGGATCTGGCCGTTCTCGTCCTGCAGCAGCATCGAGTACGTTCCCTGCAGCACCCCGGGTGAGCCATACGCCAGCGAGGCCGCGTTCTGGCCCAATCCGCTGCCCGCGCCACCGGCCTCCAGACCCAGCAGCGCGACTTCATGATCCTTGACCAAGGGATGGAACAGCCCGATGGCATTCGAGCCGCCGCCCACGCAGGCCACGGCGATGTCCGGCAACCTGCCGGTGACGGCAAGCATCTGCTCGCGCGCCTCGCGCCCGATCACCGATTGCAGCTCGCGCACGATGTACGGATAGGGATGAGGGCCGATCGCCGAGCCGATGCAGTAATACGTGCCGTTCGGATCGGCGACCCAGTCGCGTAAAGCTTCATCCACCGCCGCCCGCAAAGTCTTGTCGCCGCTGTCCACCGGCACGACTTGCGCGCCGAGCAGCTTCATGCGGCCGACGTTCGGCGCCTGACGCTCCATGTCGACGGCACCCATGTAGACCGTGCACGGCATTCCCAGACGTGCGCACGCGGCTGCCGAAGCAACGCCATGCTGACCCGCGCCGGTTTCGGCGATGATGCGTTTGGCGCCGAGTTTCTTCGCCAGTAGCACCTGGCCCACCGAGTTGTTGATCTTGTGAGCGCCGGTATGCGCGAGATCCTCGCGCTTGAGCCATACCTCCGCTCCCCACCGTTTGGATAAACCTCGCGCGTGAGTCAGCGGTGTGGGCCGGCCGACCCAGCTGTGCAGCTCCGCATGAAACTCCGCGAGAAAGTCGGCGTCGCGCAGATACTTGTCCACGCCCGCCTGCAGACGATTGAGCGCCGGCACCAGCGTTTCAGGGACATAGCGGCCGCCGAACGGGCCGTAACGGCCCTGGCGGTCGGGATAGGCATCGGCCATGGCCTGGCTCCATAGCGTCTGCCTGTCGATCCGTGCATCTGCTCTCATTCGATTACTCCGGCCAAGGCGCTGGCGCGCGCCGCGCGAACGAACTGTGCAATCCTTGCGGCATCCTTGATGCCAGGCTCACGCTCGACGCCGCTGCTGACATCGACACCGAAAGGACGAACCCGGCGAACCGCATCCGCGACATTCGCGGGATTCAAACCACCCGCCAGAATCAGCTGCGACTGCCGCGCCAACTCCGCAGCGACATTCCAATCGGCGGTTTCACCCGCGCCGCTGACGAGCCCCTCGAACAGAAACCGCCGCGGCAATGAACCGGAGCGGACGTGACCGGCGCGCAGCACCGGCATGACCGCAAGGCCCGCCGGCAGCAGCAATGATTCGAGATCTTCGGCATCGGTCTGCAGCACGTCGGGACGCAAGATCGTCCAGACCTCATCGAGCAACGACTGCGTCGGATGCTGCATGACCGCTACGCGCGTCACGTGCGAAGGCACACTCCGGGCCAGCTTCGCAGCACGCTGTGCCGTGATCTGCCGCTTCGATGGTGCGAACACGAAACCTACGGCGTCGGCGCCCGCTGCAACGGCCGCGGCAATGCCTTCTTGCGTAGTCAGGCCGCAGATCTTGACCCAGAGCGTCACGCGAGGCACGCGAGCGGACGGTGCTTCGCGTCGGCGGCGCTTCTCCCCAACCGGATGGACACTTTCCACTGCCAGGATTCAGCGCTGCTGCGCAGCGAGCGTGCCGGACTCACTCCTGCTCGTCTCCGGTCGCGATCCTGATCTTGCGTGTGCGCACCGCCATTGCACGCTCGCGTCCCGCCGCCAGCATCTCGCCGAGGAGCTTGCGAGGATCGGCGGAACTCATCAGCGTCGTGCCGACGAGCGCCAGCCGGTAGCCGATATCCACCACCATCTTCACGTCCTGCAGCGAACTGATGCCGCTTTCCGCCACGTGTGCGTAACCGGCAGGCAATCCATCGGCCAGGTCTTCGAGGCGCGCGAACTCGACCGTGAGCTTCTCCAGATCGCGGCAATTGAGTCCGACCAGGATCTGCTCGTCGTGCGCCTTGCGCGGCACCAGCACTTCGTGCGCCGCCTGCAGGTCGGCCGCGTCGAAGGCTTCCAGCAGCACGAACATCTTGAGCATGGCGGCACAGTCGAGCAGCTCGGTTATGCGGCTGCGATCGAGCATGCGCACGATGACCAATACACCGCCGGCGCCTGCCGCGCGGCCTTCCATCACCTGATAGGGATCGACCAGAAAATCCTTGCGCATGGTCGGCACCTGCAACGGCGCAAGCACCGCCGAGGCCTGCGCCAGATGATCCAGGCAGCCGCCGAAGCGCGTCGGTTCGGTGAGCACCGAAACGGCACATGCACCGCCATGTGCATATGTTTGCACGCGACTTTCGATACCTGTCGTATGCGCGGAGAGATCACCCGCCGAAGGCGAATGCAGCTTGCACTCCGCGAGGATGTCGAACCCTTCCGGGCACAGTTTCAAGCGCGGCGGCGGCGGCATGTCCGAAGCACGCGCCCACAGCGCCTGCTCGGATTCCCTGGCGCGTGCCTGTTCGAGCCTTGCCAGGCTCGTCTGTGTCATTTCAGTGAGAAGACCGGTCATGGGAAAGAAAGGGATTGGTTGAATGCAGCAATTTTCTCCAGCATCCGCGCGCCGGCGCCGCTGTCTATAGCATCTTGCGCCATGCGGGCCGCCGCGCGAGGCGACTGTGCCTTGTCCAGCAATTCCAGGACAAGTGCGGCTTGCAACACGATGGCGTTGCGGTGCGCGCTGCGATCGTGGCCTTCGAGCACCGCGCGCAGATGCAAGGCATTATGGGCGGCATCGCCGCCTTTCAGGTCGTCCGCAGCGCACTGCGGCAGGCCGAATTCCTCGGCGCTGCGGACACTACGGATGACTTTGCCGGGCCGCACATCGAACAGCGTGAACCGTCCCACCGGCGTCGCCTCGTCCCAACCCGGATCGCCGTGCACCACGTAGGTGCGCTCGATCGGCATGCCGGCCAGCGCATCGGCCAGCAGCGCCGCCACCTCGACATGATAGGCGCCGATCAGATGAAACGGCGGCGCGGCTGGATTCAGCAGCGGTCCCAGGATGTTGAACACGGTGCGCACGCCCAGTGCCTGGCGAACCGGCATGATGGCCTTGAAAGCCGGATGGAAGTACGGCGCGAAAAAGAAGGTGAAGCCGGTGGCCGCCAGACACGCGCCAGCCGCGTTTTCATCCAGCGGCAGGCTCAGGCCCAGCGCGCTGATCACGTCGGCGCTGCCGCTGCGGCTGGAGATCGAGCTGGTGCCGTGCTTCGCGACCCGAACTCCAGTGGCCGCCACCAACAGCGCCGCGCCGGTCGAAAGATTGAAGCTGCCCGAGCCGTCGCCGCCCGTGCCCACCATGTCGACCAGCGGCGTGCCCGGCGGAATCGCCGGACGCCGCGCCAGGCTGCGCATGCTGGTGGCAAA
>JBDHQY010000014.1:0-13183 GCA_039807315.1 Steroidobacter sp.
CTCGATGACGATGCGATTGCCGTTGCCGAGCAGGGTGGAGTGGGCGATGCGCTCCAGCTGCTGGTGCAGCGCCTGGTCGAGTTCGGGTACTCGATGTCCCAGCGTCGTGACCCACAGCGAGGAGATCGCATCCAGGTAACGGCGACCCTCGGTGTCGATCAGCTCGCGGCCCTCGGCTCGCTCGACGATCACCGGCGTATTGCCGGTATAGCAAGCCATCTGCGTAAAGCCGTGCCACACGACATCGGCGTCGCGTTCCATCCAGGTCTTCTGCAAGGAGGTCTCCACAGGGTCGTCTGCCGAGGGTGCGTTATGAAGCGCGCGACGGCGAGCGTCAAGCCACATCGCGGCGGCGTGGCGCAGCGGCAATTTTCTTGCATTCTCCCGCATCTGCCACAGGAATTACGCACGAAGGATGTGAGGAATCCGCCACGGCCGGTGCCGGCTTTCAACGCAGCTTGATCGCTTCCCACGCCTGCGAGCGCCAGCGCAGCCACATGGCGACGCCGAGCGCGCAGATGTAGATGACGGCGGCGATCCAGCCGCCGATCGCGCCCAGGCCGAATTGCGGCAGCCAGTCGACCCAGCCCACTCCGGGCCGGAACGACAGCATGTGCGCGACCGGCACGAACAGGAACCACGACAGCCCGATCACCAGCAGGGCCGGTACGTTGGCATCGCCGGCGCCGCGCAGGCAGAACGCCGATCCCAGGTTCAGGCCGTCGAACAACTGATAGGCAGCGGCGATCCACAGGATGGTGACGCCGACGCCGATGACTTCAGCCGACTGCGGATCGCCGGCCGAGACGAAGGCCGGCACCAGCCACGAGCCGCTCAGCCCGAGCGCCAGGCCGACGAGCCCCATGTAGCCCATGCACAGCAGCACGATGGTGTTGCCGACGCGGCGGGCCCAGCCGCGGTTGCCCATGCCGATCGATTGTCCGACCAGCGTCGTTCCCGCCATCGCGATGCCGACCGCCGGCATGAACGCGATCGAGGTCAGCATGATGACGATCTGGGTGGCCGCGCCGTCGACCGGACTCAGGAGCACCTGCATCAGCTGGAACAGCGCGAAGCCCAGCATGTCGGCGGCCAGCAGCAGGCCCATCGGAAAGCCGAGCCGCCATTGCGAGAACAGACGCCTCCACGGCAGGTGCCACATCAGGTGAGTGCGGTAGCGCTGACGCAGCGGCGAGCTCAGGAAGACCGAGAGGCCGGCGACCACGCCGCACGTCTGCGCGCAATTCGTCGCCCAGGCCGCACCGGCGATGCCCCAGTCCAGCTTGAAAATGAAAATCCAGTTCAGCAGCGCGTTGCTCGCCGCCACCATCAGGTCGATGGCGAAGGTGATCTGTGGCCGGCCGATTCCGTTGAAGAAGCCGAGCACGCCCCACATCGCAACCGCCAGCGGCGCGCCGAACATGCGTGGTTGCCAGAACTGCAGGGCCAGCGTCTCGACTTCCGGCTGCAGGCCGAACGGATGCAGCAGGTAGCGGCCGCTGAAACCCAGCGCCAGGAAGAGCGGAGCCACGAACAGCGCAGCCCAGCATGCGATCCATCCTGCCTGAGCGGCGCGTGCGTAGCGTCGTCCGCCGGTGGCTTGCGCCACGAGTGTCTGGCCAGCGAGGCCGACGCCGCCGAACAGTGCGATGCAGACGATCACGGGCCAGTGGACCGCGGCAATGGCGGCCAGCGCCGGCGTCGAGATATGGCCGATGAACCAGGTGTCGGTCAGGTTCAGCACCGCCTGGATGGCGCTGTTTGCCGCGAACGGGGCAGCCAGAGTGACGATGGTGCGCAGATCGACGTGCGGCCGGCCGGAGGCGTCCAGCTTCTGTGCCGGCAGCGCCGGATGCCGTGACGATTCCGCGGGCAAGGCGATCATGAGGAATGAGGGAGCGTGCGGTCCGAGGTGCAAAGGTCGCGCAGGGTAGCGTCAAATGCGCGCAATGCACCACTGCCCGGCGGCAATTCCAGACTCGCAACTCGAGGGAGGGCAGGGACAGGACGAACGAGCCGCCATGAGCGGACGGCCCTGCTGCGGGAGCGGATACGCCCGCCGCCCCGTGGATCGGGGCAGCTGTCCAGGGCTCGGGATTCTGCTGCTTACTGGGTCTGCGCGAATCTCAATCGCAGCAGTGCGCGCTGCGATACTTTTTGCCCGTTGCGTTCCACCGGTTCGAAACGCCATTGGCGAATGGCGCGCACCGCCGCATCGTCGAAGACTTCCGCCGGGCTGGCGTTGCGCACTTCGACATCTTCCACCGTGCCCTTGGGCGTGACGGTGAAAGCCAGCTCGACCCAGCCCTCGACGCCGCGTTTGCGTGCCGATTCGGGATATACGGGATTGACCATACGGGTGCGCTTGAGCAGCGCCGCGGAAATGACATTGGATTGCTCGCGCGCCGCGATCAATTCGGTTTCGGCTGCTGCGATCGACGGATCGTTCGATCCAGCATTGACTTCACGTGCAGCGGCTAGCAGTTGGTCGGCGCGATCGTAGGCCTTCGCCGCCGTTGCCTGTTTGCCAGAATTCACCAGGCGCGTGGACAGCGCCCGCGAAAGTTCTTCGACCTCCGGCCGGTTCGGTGTCGTCGCGCGCAGCTGCGCCAACGCGTCTTTGGCGCTGGCGCCCGGCGGATCGATCAGCTTGCCTTCGTTCAGACGCTGGCGCACGTCGTTGACCAGACTGTCGGTATTCGGACCAGAGACCGGAGTCGTCGCCGGGCGGCGTACCGCAGTCGCCGTTGCAGCCACGCGTGTTGCTTCCGTGACCTGCCGATCCACCTGGGCCAGCGCCGCGCCGGCGGAGCCCAACTGACGCGCACCGTTGACGTAGCTCTGTGCTTCGTCGAGTTTGCCGGCAGCCAGCGATTTGCGTGCTTCTTCGGTGAGCACGCCGCTCAGATCCCGAATGGCCTGCGCGACGGCAGGGTCGGTCGGGTCGAGTCGGCGCGCTTCCACCAGTGAATCGCGCGCGCTGCTGCCAGCCGGGGTCAGCAAGCGCCCGTTCTCCATGCGATCGGTTGCTTGTGCAACCAGCGTTCGGACGCGATTGCCGATTTCCTGCGCCTGGGAGAGCTTCAGGCGTTCGCGCTCGCGGGCAATCTGCGTATCGAGGAAGGTCAGTCGCGGATGGCTGCTGTCGATGTCGCGCGCCGTTTCGATGTTGCGAATAGCTTCTTCGAGACGCTCGGCGGTGAGTGCGGTCTCGGCTCGAGCCAGGAACCTGTCGGCGACCGCGCGGACGCCGTCCTTCGCCGCCTGGCTGTTCGGGTCCAGCGCCAATGCGCTGCGGTAGTAATCGAGCGCACTCTCGCCGGCGGGCTCCAGCAGCTTTTCCTGGTCCAAGGCTTCCTTGGCGAGCGCCAGCTCGGCTTGTACCGGATCGGGTTTCTCCGGCACGCCGGACTGCCTGGCCGCCGGGGTGGCCGACGTCACCGCGGCCGGTACTTCCGGCGTGCTCGCGAATTTCTTCACGCCGAACCAGATGCCGCCGATCACGATCAACAGGCCCGCGGTGAGCGCGCCGTAGGTCATCAGATAATTCTTGTTGCCGCCGCCGCTGCTGCTGCCGAGGCTGTGACGCTGGCCCGCCGCCTTCAGATCGCTGTGCTGCGTGACGGCGGCCTCCAGCGCCAGACGCGTCTGGCCGTGTGTCAGCGGTGTCAGCAGAAAGCGGAAAATACGGCCGGCAGCCGTGAGCTGCATCAGCGATGCACTGTCTTCGCGTTTGCCGGCGACGACCACCACCAGCTCGGGGAAATGCTGGGTGAGCTGCGCCACCAAGGCGGCCACGTCGGAGGTGCTGGCCGTATCCGCCACCAGCACGCCGGGCCTGAGCGCCGGCAGTTTCCCGGCCACTTGATCCAGGTCCGCAGCATGGGTCACTGCGACGCCGCGAGGTGCGGCCTTGCGCACGGTTTCGACCAGCGCCGCGTCGCGGCTCAGAACCAGGACTGGCGGCTGGTGAACGTCCTCGTCCCCCAGGTGGCGCGCGACCTGCGCGTCATCGAGTTCCAGATTGACTTCGTCGCCTGCGGCAGCTGCCGGGCGCAGGTGCTGAGCATTGGCCATGGAGCCACTCCTGGGCGTTTTCATAGTCTGTCAATACTACTTATGAAAAATGAAATGACTGAGACCTGCTTCAGCATTTCCTGCGGCTCGGCAGGATCCGGTCCCGGAAACCGCAGCGCCGCCTCGCACCGTCCACCGTAGCTGGTTCACTTTAATCCCGGTCTGGACGCCGCTTTGCAGCAGATTGCCGGGCCGCCGGGGCCGATGTTGAGCCCGAAGCTGCGGTCGGCACAGTCGATCAGATCACTTTTTCAAACGCGGCGCGCCGGAACCCTCGTCCGCGGCCGGGCATTTGCCCCGAGCGGGGCCGGGAAATTGCAGGGACTCCTGTATTTACGGCCGCGCGCGCCGCGGGCTATAAGCCGGCGGCTGTTTTCCGGTCCAGCTTCCCGAAGCGCCGCCCCAATAACAAACGCCATCAGCGCCTGCCTGCCGTGACTTCCGCTCCCACACCTCCGCAGCCCGCCAAACGCCCTCACCGGGTCGAATCGCCGAATGGTTCGCGGGAAGACCCGTATTACTGGTTGCGCGATGACTCGCGCTCCGATCCACAGGTACTGGCACATCTGCAGGCGGAGAATGAGTACACCGCTGCGGTCCTGGCTCCGGCGCAGCCGCTGATCGACCGGCTGTACCGGGAGATCGTGGGCCGGTTGAAGCAGGACGATGCCAGCGTGCCGGTGCGGTATCGCGGTTACTGGTACTGGGTGCGATACGACACCGGTCTGCAATACCCGGTGTACCTGCGTCGCGCGGACCGGCTCGGCAGCGCCGATACCGTGCTGCTCGATTGCAACGTGCTGGCTCGGGGCCATGCTTTCTTCCAGCTCGGCGGCTACGAGGTCAGCCCGGACAACCGCCTGCTGGCCTATGCGGTGGATACCGTCGGCCGGCGCCAGTACCAGTTGCGTATCCGCGACCTGGAAAGTGGCGAGCTGCTGCCGGATGTCATCGACAATGCCGAGGCGGACGTCGTCTGGGCCGACGACAGTCACACGCTGCTGTACATAGAAAAGGATCCGGTGACCCTGCTCGGCCGTCGCGTACGGCGGCACCGGCTGGGCACGGCCGCTGTCGACGACACCGTGATCTATGAAGAGCCGGACGAGAGCTTCAGCCTGGCGCTCGAGCGCAGCAAGTCCGAACAGTATCTGTTCATAGGCAGCGAGAGCACGACCTGCTCGGAATGGCGTTATGCACGTGCCGCGGATCCGGCGCTGGAGTTTCAGGTGTTCGCGGCGCGGCGCGCCGATCACGAATACCAGATCGAGCATCTGGAGCAGCGTTTCCTGATTCGCACCAACTGGAACGCCGAGAATTTCCGCGTGATGGAGGTGCCGGTCGCGGCGGCCGATGCCGCGAGTGCGGAGAAATATGGCCAGAGCGACCGCTGGTTGGACGTCGTGCAACACGACAGCGAAGTATTCATTCACGACTTCGAGGTATTCCGCGATTTTCTCGCAGTCAGCGAACGTTCCGGCGGCCTGCGCAAGATCCGTGTGCAGCGCTGGGGCGGCGCGGCACAGCACCTGATCGCGGACGATCCTGCCTACACCATGGGTCTCGGGGCGAATCCGGAGCTCGATTCGACCCGGCTGCGCTACACCTACACGTCGTTGACCACGCCGGCATCCATGTACGAGTACGACATCGGCACGGGCGAGCGTACGTTGTTGAAGCGCGAGCCGGTGCTGGGCAATTTCGATCCCACCAAGTACACCAGCGAATTCCTGTGGGCGCCGGCGCGCGACGGCGAGCGGATTCCCATTTCGCTGGTCTACCGCAAAGACACGCCGCGCGACGGCACTGCGCCGCTGTATCTGTACGGCTACGGCGCCTACGGCCATTGCATCGATCCGATGTTCAGCTCGTCGCGCCTGTCGTTGCTGGATCGGGGTTTCATCTACGCCATCGCGCACGTGCGCGGTGGCCAGGAAATGGGCCGTCGCTGGTACGACGCCGGCCGGCTGCTCAACAAGCCGAATACCTTCAACGACTTCATCGACGCCACGGATTTCCTGATCGCGCAGCGCTATGCATCGCGCGGGCGGATTTATGCATCCGGCGGCAGCGCCGGCGGATTGCTGATCGGCGCCGTGCTCAACATCGCCGCCGGACGCTACGGCGGCGCGATCGCCAGCGTGCCGTTCGTCGACGTGGTGACGACCATGCTGGATGAGAGCATTCCGCTTACCACGCTCGAGTACGACGAATGGGGCGATCCGCGCGAGGGCGCATTCTACCGACAGATGCTGGCGTATTCGCCGTACGACAACGTGCAGGCACAACCCTATCCGCCGCTGCTGGTCACCACCGGATTGTGGGACAGCCAGGTGCAGTATTACGAGCCCGCCAAGTGGGTCGCCCGCCTGCGGGAAATGAAGACCGATAGCCATCCGGTGCTGCTGCACATCGACATGGAAGCGGGCCACGGCGGCAAGTCGGGCCGCTTCGAACACCTGCGCGAGACCGCGCGGGAGTACGGGTTCGTGATCCTGCTGGCAGGTGTCCAATGACGAATGCCGGTTACGTGCTGCTGGCCGACGACAACGCGACCGATGCCGAGCTCACCACCCGCGCGCTGGATCTGGGCGGCATCGGCCGCAACGTCGTCTGGGTGCAGGACGGCGAGGCGGCGCTGGATTATCTGCTGCGCAAGGGGCTGTACGCGCAGCGCCCGGCCGGCAATCCGTGCCTGATGCTGCTCGATCTGCACATGCCCAAGGTCGATGGCCTGGATGTGCTGGCGCGCATCAAGTCGGATCCGCTGCTGCGCCCGATTCCGATCGTCGTGATGTCGTCTTCCGACGAGGAGGCGGACATGGCACGCAGCTACGAGAAGCATGCCAACAGCTACATCGTCAAACCGGTGGACTTCAAGCTGTTCACCGAGCAGGTGTCGATGCTGGGCCAGTATTGGATGCGCGTGAACAAATCGCTGAGTTGAGGCGTTCGACGTCGGTGCTGTCGTCGCGCGCCGGGGGTTTCTGCGACGGGCAGCGATCGGAGTGGGCATGACGATCTCATCGACGGCAGCGGACACGGCCGGTGCAAAGCACGGCGAGCTGGTGCGACGGCTGATCCCGGCATCGGGCGGCAGCGAGTCGGTACCCGTCATCGGCCTGGGTACCTGGAATACGTTCGATGTCGGCCAGGACGCCGTGGACCGCGCGCCATTGCTCGAAGTGCTGCGTGCCTTCTACGCTGCCGGCGCGAAACTCATCGACAGCTCGCCCATGTACGGTCGCGCCGAGGCCGTCACCGGCGAACTGGTGACGCAGCTGCATCGGCAGCACCGGACTTTTCTCGCCACCAAGGTCTGGGTCGACGGTTTGCAGCAGGGCATCGCGCAGATCGAGCGCTCCTTCGAGCTGCTGCGTACGCAGCGTCTAGACCTGCTGCAGATCCATAATCTGCGCGACTGGAAAGTTCACGCAGCCACGCTGCGCGCTCTGAAGGAGCAGGGCAGAGTGCGTTATACCGGCATCACTCACTACACGGTGGCTGCGCATGCCGATCTCGAACAGGTACTGCGTGCCGAGCCTTTCGATTTCGTGCAGCTCAATTGTTCGATTGCGACACGGCAAGCGGAGCGCCGGCTGCTGCCGTACTGCCAGGAGCACGGCATCGCCGTGCTGGTGAATCGTCCGTTCGAGGAAGGCAAGCTGTTCGCGCAGGTGCGTGGCCGCGAGCTTCCCGGTTACGCTCGGGAGATCGGCTGCAGCAGCTGGTCGCAGCTCTTCCTCAAGTACATCGTCTCGCATCCGGCCGTGACCTGTGTCATTCCGGCGACCGCGCAGATCGGTCACATGCAGGACAATCTGAAGGCCGGCTTCGGCCCCATGCCCGATGCGAATCTGCGCCAGCGCATGGCTGCGCAGCTGGTTGCTTAGCAACGGTGCGTGCTCCGGTCCGGCATGCAACCGGTCGGCCGCGCATGAGCGGCACGCTGCCGGAATGTGCTCCAGGTCTCCCTTTGCGGGCCGGGAGTCCATCTTGACCGTGCCAATGAAGTGCCCAATCGGCATACTCCGGAGGGGACCAGGAGCAAGCAGCGCATGGGTGTCATTCTCGTTGCATACGAGCGCGAATCGGAGCAGGCGGCGCTCGAGCAATTACTGACAGGTCGCGGACATCGCATCGTCAGGGCGGCGAACGGCCTGGCCGCTCTGGATGCGGCCCGGCGCGAGCCGCCGCATGCCGTCGTGTCCGACATCGTCCTGCCACGCATGGACGGCTTTGCCCTGTGCCGCAAGTGGAAGCAGGACGAACGGCTGCAGTCCATCCCCTTCGTTTTCTATACCCGCCGCCATGACGATCCCAAGTACGAGCGCTTTGCGCTGGAACTGGGGGCGGAGAGATTCCTGGCGCGCAGCGAGCAGCCTGACGCGCTGATCGAGGCGATCGACGAACTGCTCGGCAAGACAGTGCCGGTGCCTTCGGACGTGCCGGTTCCGGTCACCACGTCATCGAATATGCCGGCCTCGAGCGGGGCGGCGCCGGCCACACCCGCTACCACCATGCCGATTCCCGCTCTCGATGAAGTGGCGGTGCGCAACGCGCAGGCGCTGGAGCGGGCCCAGCAGACGCTGGCCATGGCGGCGGAACGCAATCAGCAAGCGCAGGCGCGCCTGCGCGGCCAGCTCGCTGAACTCGAGGCGGCCAATCAGCAGCTGACCGTCAGCGAAACGCAATTGCGCGACCGGGTTGCCGAAGTCGAATCGGACAATCAGCGATTGATGGCCGGCGAGGCACAGTTGCGTACCCGGCTCGCGGAGATCGAATCGGGCAGCGAGCGTCAGGCAGCCAGCGAAGCACAGCTGCGCCAGCAGATCGCCGAGCTGGAATCCATCAGCGAGCGGCTGGTCGCCGGCGAGGCGCGTTTCCGCCGCATCTTCGAGGCTAATCCGCTGCCCATGTGGATCGTCGATCACGCAACCGGCGGCTTCATCGCGGTCAACGAGGCGGCGCTGGCTCGTTACGGCTACAAGCGCGCCGAATTCCTGGCGCTGCAGGCCGCAGCGCTGTCGGCTGCGGCCGATGAGGAAACGACTGCGGATTCGACGCTGGCGGCGCATCGGCGCAAGGACGGCACCGTCATGACGGTCTCGCTGACCTCGCAGGAAATCGAATTCGACGGGCGCCGCGCCGACCTGGTCTCGGTTTTCGATCTCACGGCCCGCGTCGCCGCGCAGCGCCAGCTGCAATTGCAGGCGGCCGGCAGCCGGCAACAGGAATTCATGGTCGAGCTGTTCAAGCAGTCCGATGCCCTGGATGAAGGCTCGATCGTGCGTCGCCTGCTCGACCATGCGGCCGAGCTGACCGACAGCCCGCTTTCGTATCTGTTCCTGGTGCAGCCCGCGGACAAGACCATTGCCCTGGCTGCCTGGCGCGATCGCAGCCAGCCGCAGGCGACGCTGGTGAATGCCGAGCCGGTCCCGCTGTTGCAGGCAGGTATTTTTGCCGAGTGCGCGCGCGCGCGACATGCGACTTCCAGCAACGATCTGTCGTGGAAAACGCAGGCGGGCGGGTTGCCGGATCTGCAACGCTATCTTGCCGTACCGGCGCTGGACGGCGAGGAGACGGTCGCGGTGCTCGGCGTCGCCAATCGCGATGCCGGCTACGGCGAAGCGGAGCAGCAGATGCTGACATCGCTCGTCGACGGCGCATGGCGCATCCTGAAGGCGAAGCGCGAGCACGGACGAACGCTGAGCGCATTGCATCGCAGTGACGTGGCGCTGCAGGGCATGATCGATGCGCTGCTGCGGCTCACCGAGAAACACGATCCCTACACCGCAGGCTCGGCACGCCGTGTCGCGGCGCTCGCCGTTGCTCTGGGCCGGGAAGCGGGTCTGGACGGAGAGCGGCAGCACACGTTGCGTGTCGCGGCCCTGCTGCACGACGTGGGGAACGTCGCCGTACCGCCGTCGGTCCTGGCGAAGCCGGGGCGACTCACCGATATCGAAACCGCGCTGATGCGCACGCACGTCGAGGAAGGCTGCAAGCTGCTTGCCGATATCGATTTCGGCGCGCCGGTGGCGGAGATCGTCTACGAGCACCATGAGCGCTGTGACGGCAGCGGCTACCCGCGCGGTCTGAAGGGTGACGACATAATGGCGGAGGCCCGCATCCTCGCCATTGCCGACGTCGTGGAGGCCATGTGCTCGCCGCGCCCGCACCGCCCGGCGCTGGGCATGGAGGCGGCCATCGAGGAGATCAATAGAGGTGCAGGCGTAATCTACGATCTGCATCTGGCCACTGCCTGCGCGCGGCTGATCCAGCGCGGTTTTACATTGCCCGAATGATGCCGGTTGCGGACGAGGGTGGATCTGCCCCTGCTCCTCTTCGCCTGCAGCCGATTGCCTCCGTTACCAGTGCGGCGGACGCGCGGGCCGTCCGATAGGTCGCGTTTCCGGCCCGGTGCACACTACTCACGTCAAACAAGGGCATAGCCGTCGTAAGGCGGTGACGCAAAGCCTCCGGTCCCAATGACTCGCACGAGTCAAGGATAGCGGGGTTGCCGCTGGAGCTTCGCTCCGGCGTGAAGCGAGCAGGCAGCCGCGCTCGCGGCTCGATGGCAGAACTCCTCTTGCAGACACGCGTCGACTGCCGCGCGCCGCCGATGCCGGCAGCTGTTCGAACATCGCCATCAGCATCAGCGCTGGCGGCCGCTCGGCTTCATTGCCCACGTTCAGCAGCGTGATCAATCCGGTTTATTCGGTAGCGCGCTGTCGTGGTGGACGGCACCGGCCACGAACACAAATGGCCCGACGCCGCGCAATCTTGGGCGCTATCGCGCCGGCAGTGCCGCCGCGCACTTACGCAGCGTGTGCAGCCACCTAATCTCGGCAGTGCCGTCCGTGTGATCGAGGACTACGGTCAGCGAGCAGCTACTTCGCCGTGCGGACGCACAGCGCGAGCGGTGCTGAGAGCGTCGATTCGAAATGTCGCGAGCCGGGCGATTCACCAATGCGGCATGTGGTTGGGTGTAGCGAGCAGTTCGTTGACGCGCTTATGTGAATTGACGGAATGCACGCGTGCGCTGTCGTTGAGCACAGACAATTGCAAAGCAAGTTTCGGTGAGGTTTACTCGCCCACGCTTCACAAGGGCAAACCCGCTGCAAAGCGGGGACGCAAAGCCTCCGGTCCGACGCGCAATGGGCGCAGGATAGCGGGGTTGCCGGCAGAGGTCCGTCACCGAGCCTCCGTTCGTCATACCTGCTTCCCTCCCATCCTGCCTTCCTTCCGCAAGGTTCCTCGTGAAGGCATCGCGCCGCGAAGTGCGATGAGGCCGTGAGCGCACGCCACGGTCCGTCGACGCGGCAAGCGCATCGCAGTTGAAAAGAGCAAACCCGTCGAAAGGCGGGGACGCAAAGCCTCCGGTCTACGGGACTCGCGACGGTCCTATGACAGCGGGGTTGCCAAAGGTGCAGCCATGATCGAAGCCGCCGGGTTCGGGAGAAAGATGATTCGAGGTCCGCTCAAGCTGTGCATCGTGCTGTCGATGACAGCAGCGCTCGCCGGTTGTTTCGACAGCGGCCAAGCGGATGACAAACCGCAGGCAGTCGAGCCGCCGCTCGCCCTGCCTTCGCAGCCCGCTGGCACGCCCGAGTCACCGCCGGTGAGCAACCAGCCGCCGGAGATCAGCGGCATTCCGGCTGCCAGCGTCGTCGCCGGCAACGACTACAGCTTCACGCCGCAGGCCACGGACGCGGACGGCGACTTCCTGGAATTCACCATCGTCAACAAGCCCTCGTGGGCGAGCTTCAGCACCGACACCGGCACGCTGGCGGGCAATCCGGCCGATTCCGACGTCGGCGACACCAAGGACATCACCATCTCGGTGACCGATGGCCGCGACCAGCGCTCGATCGGCCCGTTCAAGATCAAGGTCAAGCCGCGCGACGAGGTGCCGCCGCCGAGCAATCAGGCGCCGACCATCGGCGGTACGCCGGCTGCCTCGGTCGACGTCGGTGCCGCGTACAGCTTCCAGCCGACCGCGAGCGATGCGGACGGCGATGCTCTGATCTTCTCGATCTCCAACCGCCCGTCGTGGATGACGTTCAGTACGGCGAGCGGCACCCTGAGCGGTACGCCGAAAACAGCGAACATCGGCAACTATTCCAAGATCGTCATCAGCGTCAGCGACGGCAGGGCCAGCGTGGCCTTGCCGGCATTCGCCATCAGCGTCAAAGGTCCCGACAACAACGCGCCCACCGTGAGCGGCACGCCGGCGACCTCGGTGCAGGTCGCGCAGGCCTATTCCTTCCAGCCGACGGCTGCCGATGCGGACCGCGATGCGCTGACCTGGAGCATTCGCAACAAGCCATCCTGGGCCACGTTCTCGTCCTCGAGCGGTCGGCTGAGCGGTACGCCGACGACGGCGAACGTCGGCAATTATTCCAATATCGTCATCAGCGTGAGCGACGGCAAGGCAACCGCTTCGCTGCCGGCGTTCAACGTCGCGGTGCTGGCTGCGCCGAATCGTGCGCCGACGATCACCGGTACGCCCGCGACCTCGGCCACAGTCGGGGTGGCTTATTCCTTCAGTCCCGCCGGCGCCGATGCCGACGGCGACACGCTCGGCTATTCGATCCAGAACAAGCCGTCGTGGGCCACGTTCTCGTCGTCGACCGGGCTCCTGAGCGGCACGCCCAGCGCCGCAGGCACCACCAGCAACATCGTCATCAGCGTGACCGACGGCAAGGCGACCGCTTCGCTGCCGGCGTTCTCCATCGTCGTGAGTGCCGCCGCCAAGCCGACCAACAATCCGCCGAGCCTTTCGGGCACGCCGGCCACCAGCGCGACCGCGGGCAGCACCTACAGCTTCCAGCCGAGCGCGAGCGACCCTGAAGGTGCGACGCTGACCTGGAGCATCCAGAACAAGCCGGCATGGGCCAGCTTCAGCACCAGCAGCGGTCGGCTGACAGGTACCGCCGCTGCCGGCACGTTCGCCAACATCATCATCAGCGTCAGCGACGGTACCACCAAGGTGTCGTTGCCGGCGTTCACCATCAATGTCACGCAGGCGACGCTCGGCAGCGCCACGGTCTCGTGGCTGGCGCCCACCGAGAACACCGATGGCAGCCCCATCGGCAACCCGGAC
>JBDHQY010000487.1:0-2599 GCA_039807315.1 Steroidobacter sp.
TCAAGGACGAATACTTCGTCGAGCGCAAGCTGTATCCGAACGTGGATTTCTACTCCGGCATCATCTACAGCGCGATCGGCATTCCGCAGTCCATGTTCACGGTGATGTTCGCCATCGCGCGCACCGTGGGCTGGGTGGCGCATTGGCAGGAAATGATTGCCGACCCGGCGATGAAGATCAGCCGTCCGCGCCAGCTCTATACCGGTCCGACCCAGCGCGACTACGTCGAGATGAGTCAGCGCAGCTGAGGCTGCGCCGGCGCTTCCACGTCATAGAGCCAGCAATCTCGCTTGAACGCGGCATCCGCAAGATGGATGCCGCTGTGGGCTACGGCGCGGCGCATCCTGCGTTGCGGCGAGAATCTTCAATACCGATTTTGCGAAGAAGCTGTCGGCCGAGAAGCCGATCTCGCGGCAGCTCAGCTCCAGCTTACGCGCACGGGTGCTGGCACATCGGCAAGCAACGATTCCAGCTCGGCACTGTCGGCGCGGCGCATCGGACGTCCATCCACCGGGCTGGCCGGCGATTGCCGGATGCCATTCAAAGGAAACACCACCGCGTCGATCTCGCGATCGCCGGCAACGAAGCGCACCACCGGATAGGCCACCAGCCGGTCCGGCTCGTAGCGCAGCCGGCGTTCGGCAATCTGATGCGGGATGCCGTGCTCCATCAGATGCAGCGCCACCGGTTCGGGCCCTTCGGCGAACAGGTGCAGATTGATTTCCGAATGAGCCGAAGCGGTGCCGCTCAGTACCGGCCCGACCAGGCGCGGCTCGAATTTCTGCAGCAGCCGCATCGCCTGCAGCGCCGTGCGGCGTGCCGCTTCCAGTACCGAGGAATGCGTGTCGGCCTCGAACAGGCGTTGATGTTCCGCCAGCGCTGCTTCGATCTCGGTGTTCTTCGGCAGCACGGCGATATCCGTCGCCCCGAGCCGCTCGGCAGCTTTGCGCTTGGCCAGCCGGTAGTCGTCGATGCCCTGCTCGGACATGATGCGAGCTGCTTCCAGGGCGAGCGCCCGCCGCAATTGCTCGGCGCGCTGGTTCACTCGTTTGCTCATGCCGTCTCCCGAAGGGCTGCAGCTGCAATCGTTGTTCGTTCGATGTCGGTTCGAGAATCGGCCGCGTACTCCTCCTAGAAGATCGAACGGGTCTGCTCTTGTTCTTCTTCGAACGCGCCGCCCTCGGCTTCGGGCGGCAGATGACCGGCGATGAACGTCTCGAAGATGGCATTGGGATCGCCGGGGCGGGCCGTGCGTCCGGAGTCGGCGGAGATACGCATGGTCACCAGGCCAGGCGGCACCGCGCGGCGCTGCTCGGGCACGCCCTTCAATGCCTCGGCCATGAAATAGATCCACATCGGCAGCGCCGTGCGGCTGCCTTCTTCACCCGGGCCCAACGACTTCTCCTGATCGAACCCCACCCAGGCCGTGCCGACCAGTGCGCTGTTGAAACCGCAGAACCAGGCATCGCGACGATCGTTGGTGGTACCGGTCTTGCCGGCGATGTCGCCGCGCTTGAGCTGCAGCGCGCGCACGGCCGTTCCGCGCCGCACGACATCGCTCATCATGTCGGCCATCAGATAATCGTTTTGCGGCGAGATCGAGGCTGGCGCCAGCAGTTTCTCGGGCACGTAGTCCAGGCCACCCCAGGTTTTCTCGTCAGTGGTCGGTGCGGTGGCGGCAGCCGGAACAGGCGCAGATACCGGCGTCGCTTCGGTACCGTCCGCCGCCATGAGCGGCTGGTTGGCCGCGGCCTGCTCGACACACTCGCGGCAAACGAAGCGCGGTTGTGCTTCGTACACGATGTTGTTGCCCGGACCCTGGATGCGATCGATGTAGTAAGGCTCGACCCGATAGCCGCCGTTCGCGAATATAGAGTACGCGCCGGCCATCTCCAGCGGCGAGACTTGCGCCGTGCCCAGCGCCAGCGTGAGATTGTGCGGCAGGCTGTTCTCCGGAAAGCCGAAGCGCTCGATGTACTTGGTGGCGAAGTCCGGTCCGAGCGTGTGCATGACGCGAATCGAAACTAGATTGCGCGAGCGCACCAGCGCTTCGCGCAATCGCATCGGTCCGCGAAATTCGCGGGTGTTGTTCTGCGGCCGCCATGCCGCTTCCAGCGATGCGTCGTCAATCACCAGCGGCGCATCGTTGATGATGCTTGCCGGCGTGAAGCCCTGTTCGAGCGCTGCCGAATACAGGAAGGGCTTGAATGCGGAGCCCGGCTGGCGCTTTGCTTGCACGGCGCGATTGAAGTTGCTGGAGAAGTAGTCGAAGCCGCCGACCAGCGCGGCAACGCCGCCGTCCTGCGGATCCATGGCAACGAAGGCGCCCTGCGCTTCCGGCACCTGCACCATGCGCCAGTTGCCGGTGCGTTCCTGCGCGACGTACACCACATCGCCCACGGCAAGCACGTCGGCGGCGCGTTGCAGCGCTGGCCCCACACTGCCGTCAGCCAGCGGCACGCGCGCCCAGCTCAGCCCTGTCCAGGGAAGGTTGATGCGGCCATGCGCACGCGACCATGCGACTGCGTTGCGATCCTCCACCGACAATACCAGCGCCGGCTCGAGCCAGCCGCGATTGGGATATTCCTCGAGCAGCCGC
>JBDHQY010000488.1:0-2591 GCA_039807315.1 Steroidobacter sp.
GCGGTCCAGCGCAGTCGGGCCCTGGTAGCCCAGGGTGCCGGAGACGATCAGCGGCTGTTTCAGCAGCGGCGAGAAACGGATCTCGCTGAAATCGATGGTCGCGGGCGCCGGTTTCGCCAGTTGCGCGATCAGGGTTTGCGCATCAGCCGCCTCGAGCCGTGCCGCCGCCATCGGGGCGGTTGTCGGCAGCAGCGTCAGCATCAGCAGGAGGCGCTTGAAGGTGCCAGAAATCATAGAAGTTGAACCAATTGTAAGGCGCGCTGCGCGCGTGATGAGCGAGCCGGTCGGCGAAGCGCTGGACGACCTCGGTCAGGCCGGCCTCGCGCCGGCTGCGCTCTAGGGTCAGCGATTCGCAGAACAGCTCGAAATGCAGGTCGTAGCGATTGCCGCCGCGATACAGCCCGAAGCACAGTACCACCGGCACCCGCAGCGCCGCGGCAAGCATCCACGGAGTAGTCGGAAACGGCGCCGGCTGGCCCAGGAAATCGGCGGTGACGACCGCATTGCCGGGTCGGGCGCGATCCACCAGCAGCGTGACCAGTGCCTTCTGGTCGAGCGCTTCCTTGATGGCCAGCGCCGTGGTCATGCCCTCCTGGCGGGCGTTGATGATGGATGCCGCCAACGCCGGATTCAGGGAATTCAGCACCGAGGTCATCGCGGGGTTCTGCTCGAGATCGATCACCACCCGGACCTTCACGTCTTCGCGCATCTCGGCGAACACGCGCAGCGCATCGAAGCTGCCCAGGTGCGAGCCGAAGATCAGCACGCCGCGCTGCTGGCGCCATGCGCCGCGCAATTCGTCGAGGCCGGAGGTGCGGATATCGAAACGCTTGAAGCGCTCGGAGAGCAGGAAGACGCGGTCGAGCGTGACCGCGGCGAAGCAGTGGAGATGCCGGGCAACCTGCCGCAGCGTCGCCTTGCGGCCGGTCAGCTTTTCCAGATAGGCGCGCGAGGCGCGTCGTTCCGGACCGCGCCGGATCAGGAAGTAGAGCGTCACCGGCAAGAGCACCAGGCGCGCTGCCGTTCGTCCGCACAACAGGGCGAAAGTGCGGATCAGGGTCAGCGCGAACACGCTGCCGCCTTCGGGCCGCTCCATCCACTGCGGTTTCAAGCGCCGGCCCCGAGATCCACGCTCATCGAGCCCTGGGCGATGGCGGTGCCGTCACGCAGGATGACGAATCGCAGCTCGTTCTCCTGGAGCTGCAGCTCGATCTGCGCATCCTGCTCCGGCAGCAGCGGCGCCGAGAACTTGGCCTGCTTGAGCGTCCGCAGGCGGATGCCGTGGCCGAGCCAGCGTTCCGCCACCGCCAGCACCCGGTCCAGCAGCACTACGCCGGGCACGAGCGGCTGTCCCGGAAAATGTCCGGCCAGCGCAGGATGGCTCTGCGCAATGCGCAGCGGCGCGCAAATGGTGCCGGCGTTCGCCGCTGCCACACCGGAATGATTTTTGCTTTCTTCCATGTCGCTCAACCGCGTCCCATCAAGCGCGGGCCCGCCGCCAGGGTGCGGCCCAGGAAAACGAAAAAATTGCGATACGGCTGCTGCGGGAAGCGACGTCGCCGGTAGGCGTACTCGCCGATGAAGAAAGCTGCGACCAGCAGATAACCGATGAAATTCGCGAACAGCGACCAGGTTTCCTGCGCAACGCTCCACGGCGGTGTCATTCCTGCAATCAGCAACAGACCATCGGGAGTGGCGAGCGCGGCCAGCAGCAGATTGATCGCTGCGATGCCTGCCAGCAGCAAGGTCCAGATCCAGGTCAAGCGTCGCGCGTAGGACCAGACCGAATCGTCGATCGGCTCCGACGTGGTGTGCAGCGCCTGGATGAACTGCGAGATCAGTGGCGTGCGGTCTTTGGCCAGCGTATGACCGAATACGCTGGCCAGGAATGCCGGCACCAGCACCGGCGGCGCGTACAGCGCCAGCTGATTGTTATGCGAGCGCGCCAGCCACCACAGCGAGGCGACGACGCCGCACGATATCAGCCACGCGGCCAGCCGGCCGCGCAGCAGCGAAGGCATCAGGATCGCCGCGGCCAGCACGGCGATCGCCGTGAGCGTGAGCGGAAAGCTGTGCCGCGAGACTGCCAGATGAGCGGCGATCGGATAGCACAGCGCCAGCAGCGTGCTGAGATAACGCAAGGCGGAATTCGACATTCGGACGGCGCGCTGCAGATCCCCCCGGGAAGCGCCGCGAGTCTAACACGGCGTCGCTCGGGCCGGACTGCGCTGCAGGCTTGAGCGCGGTGCTGCAAATTCGTGCCTTTCACGGCCTGTTTTTGCCCGGGAATAGGGGTATCTTTCGGCACTCGCGCGCAAAAAAAAGCCAATCGCGCGATCTGAGAGGAGTGTGCATGCCCGTCAAGATAGCGGTACTGAAAGAAACGCGTCCGAACGAACGACGCATCGCCATGGTGCCGGCTGTCGCAGACAAACTGATCAAGCTGGGCGCGCAGATCCACATCCAGTGCGGGGCCGGCAACGCGGTCAAGCTGCCGGACAGCGCCTTCAAGAACGTCTCCTTCGTCGACGATGCGCTGACCCTGGTGCGGGATGCGGACATCGTCCTGGCGGTGCAGCCACCGGCGCTGG
>JBDHQY010000489.1:0-2591 GCA_039807315.1 Steroidobacter sp.
GCCGGAGAGTGTCAACAGCAAATTCTCACTCGCGTTTTCTCTCTACCCGGCGAGGCTTGTCTTGCGACGCCGCCCCTTCGAAGGCCGCGCAGTTTAGTGATCGGCGACGCCGAGTCAACACCCGCCGGAAAACTTTTTCTTACAGATGACCATTGACAGGCGCCGCCTGACGCGGCTCACCGCAGTCGCGTGCGACACCGCAGCTTGAACTCGTTACGCTCGCGTCACGCTGATCTCGGCAAACACGCGCTTGCCGACCTGGAACAGCCCGCTGGAGGGAACCGGCACGGTGGCCTTGCTGTCCTGGATTTTCTCTCCATTCAGTCGCACGCCGCCTTGCTGCATCAACCGTGAAGCCTCCGAAGTACTGGCTACCAGACCGCATTGCTTGAGCAACGCCGGGATGGCGATGACATCGCGATCGGCACTGGCACTCAGCCGTTGCACTTGCTCCGGAATTTCGCGTTTCTGGCTCCTGATATTGAAGTTCTCCCGGGCCTGCGCCGCGGCCTGGGCGCCATGGAATCGCGCGGTGATTTCCCGGGCCAACTCGAACTTCACCGCCATCGGATTGCGACCTTCGGCGACCTCCTGCCGGAATTTGGCGAGCTCGGCATTGGGGCGGAACGACAACAGATCGAAGTAACGCCACATCAACTGGTCCGAGATCGACATGAGTTTGCCGAACATGTCATCCGGCGCCTCGGTGACGCCGATGTAGTTACCCAGCGACTTGGACATTTTGTTGACGCCGTCGAGCCCTTCCAGCAGCGGCATGGTCAGCACCACCTGCGGCTCCTGCCCGTAGGACTCCTGCAGTTGGCGCCCGACCAGCAGATTGAATTTCTGGTCGGTGCCGCCCAGCTCGACGTCGGCCTGCAGCGCCACCGAGTCGTAGCCCTGCACCAGCGGATACAGAAATTCGTGGATGGCGATCGGCTGTCCGCTCTTGTAGCGCTTGTTGAAGTCGTCGCGCTCGAGCATGCGCGCCACGGTGTGCTTGGCGGCGAGCTGGATCAATCCGGCCGAGCCCATCTGGCTCATCCAGCGCGAATTGAAATCGATGCGAGTCTTGTGCGGGTCCAGGATCTTGAATATCTGCTGCTGATAGGTCGCGGCGTTCGCCTTGACATCCTCCGGCGTCAGCGGCGGGCGGGTGGCGTTGCGGCCGGAAGGATCGCCGATCAGCCCGGTGAAATCGCCGATCAGAAAAATCACCTCGTGCCCGAAATCCTGGAAACGCCGCATTTTGTTGATGAGCACCGTGTGCCCCAGATGCAGATCGGGCGCAGTCGGATCGAAGCCGGCTTTGATCCGCAGCGGCTTGCCACGACGCAGCTTGGTCAGCAGATCCGATTCCAGCAGGATTTCCGCAGTTCCGCGTTTGAGCTCGGCCAGTTGTTCTTCGGGCGACACCATAAATTTTCCAGCTGCAATGACAGTATCTCGAGGCGCGCGCGACTGTATCAGGCCGGCGCGGTGGTTGACGATTTGCGTGCCGATCTTCTACCTTTCGCGCAAATGTTAACTCGATGATGTGAGAGGCTTTCCAGGTGCGACCAGATTCGCGGATCGCGTTCGACTACAAGCTGAAATCTGGGCAGAAGTTCACGCAAGCCTCGAGCTCGGTACACGCCCGCTGGTTCGCTTCCGGACTGATGCTGCCGCTGCTCGGCGGACTGATCGCCTATCTTCTGGCGAGAAATCCCGCGGCAATCCCTGGCGAAGAAGCAGCCGTGGTCCCGGCATTGGTGTCCGAAGCGCTGCCGTCGCTGCAGCCACAGCCCATTGCCATACCGGCGGTCCCGCAGCCGCTGGGTGACACGCTCGAGTTCGTGGTGCGCCGTAACGATACGCTCGACCGCATCTTCCGCCAGCTCAAGCTGAGTCTGAACGACCTGGCGAATATCCGCGATGTACCCGGCGTGCGCGCCGCCCTCGATCAACTGCGCCCCGGCGACACCATCAAGCTCATCCATGATGAGGGCCAGGTCTACGCGCTGACCCGCCGCATCAGCGAAACCGAGGTCCTCTCGGTGAAGCGCAACGACGACGGTTTCGCCGCCGAGGTGATCGCCACCCCGGTGGAGATCCGCACCACCAGCAGCCACGGCATCATCGAATCGTCACTGTTCACCGCCGCGCGCGCCGCTGGCGTGAGCGCCGAACTGGTGATGCGGCTGGCGAACGACATTTTCGGCTGGAAGATCGATTTCGCTCTGGAAATTCAGCGCGGCGACAGCTTCGACATCGTCTACGAGCAGAAATATCGCGACGGTGAATACATCGGCGACGGTCGCATCCTGGCCGCCGATTTCAGCAACGACGGCAAGGTGCATCGTGCCGTCTACTTCGAGTCCAGCGACGGCAAGATCTCCGACTATTTCGGTCCGGACGGCCGCAGCATGCGACGGCAGTTCCTACGCGCACCGCTGGATTTCACGCGCATCAGCTCGAACTTCAATCCCAACCGCCGTCATCCCATTCTCAACACGATCCGCGCTCACAAGGGCGTGGACTACGCGGCGCCCACCGGCACCGGGATCAAAGCTGCAGGTGAAGGCCGGGTCGGCTTCGTGGGTGTCAAAGGT
>JBDHQY010000490.1:0-2589 GCA_039807315.1 Steroidobacter sp.
GGAGGGGGTAGGATTCGAACCTACGAAGGCATAAGCCAGCAGATTTACAGTCTGCCCCCGTTGGCCGCTTGGGTACCCCTCCGCGGACATAAGAGCCGGATATTCTCTTTGCCAAGCTATTGAGTGTCAACAGCAAGTTGCAGCGCAAACGTTGAGGGTCCGCCTGATTCGCCAGCTCAAGCGACACGCCGCAGCGCCGATACAGCGGTGACGGGCGCTTTGCCGCGCCGCTGCAGGCGCATTGCGCCGGACTTCCCACCGCTCGAAGCATCGGCCATGTTGTCGCAAGAGTTCGAAAACCGCCTCAAGGCCCAGGTCGACTTCCCCAGCCCCTCGCGCGTCGCCACCGAGATCATTGCGCTGGCGCGCCAGCCGGACATCGAGATGTCGACGCTCGCCACCACCATCGGCCGCGATCCGGCCATGACGGCGAAAGTCCTGCGCATCGCCAGCTCGGCGTTCTACGCGCAGCGCCGCCCGAGCCAGAACCTGAAACAGGCCCTGGTGGTGATCGGGCTGAATGCCGCCCTGACCCTGGCGCTGAGCTTCTCGCTGGTTTCCTCGCTGCGGGCGCTGCGACCGCTTGGAATCGACTACCCCCGCTTCTGGCGCCGCGCCCTGCTGGCGGCCACCGCCGCCCGGGCCTTCGGCGAAGCCGCCCGCACCGGCCGCACCGAGGACATCTTCCTGGCGGGACTGCTGCAGGACATTGGCGTGCTCGCCATCGACCGCGCGGCGCGCGACTTTTACAGCAAACTGCAGCAGCCGGCCAGCCATGCCGACTGGATCGCCTATGAAACGCCGCAGCTCGGCCAGGATCACGCAAGCTGCTCGGCAATGCTGCTGAAATCCTGGAACCTGCCCGGCTGCATCTGCCAGGCCGTCGGCGCCAGTCACCAGCCGCTGACCCTGCCTGCCGATAGCGACGACGGCCGGTTCGCGCGCTGCCTGGCTCTGGGCAGTGAACTGGCGGAAGGCATCGTCAATGGCGACCGGACCGTCCTGGCAACTTTGCTCGCACCGCGCGCCCTGAACCTGCTGGGGCTGAACAGCGACCAGCTCAACGCGGTGGTCACACGCATCGTGAAGCTGATCCCGGAAATCGAGGAAATCTACGAAACGCACATCATCGACGCCGACGAGACCGAAAACCTGCTCGCCGAGGCGCGCGAACTCCTCGCAGTGCGCAACCTGCACGCGCTGCAGGAAGTGAGCAACCTGCAAGCAACGGCCAGCGTGCTGCTCACCCGTACCGAAGAAGCAGAAGATTCGAGCCGCCGCGATGCGCTCACCGGCGCGTTGAATCGAGCCTGGCTGGATCGCCTGCTGGACCGCGAGTTCACACAGGCCGTGGTGTTCGGGCGCGATTTGAGCATCGCCCACGTCGACATCGATCACTTCAAGTCGGTGAATGAAAAATTCGGCACCGAGGTGGGTGATCGGGTGCTCATCAACTGCGCACGCAGAATCCAGTCCTGTGTGCGAGACAGCGATCTGGTGGCGCGCTTCAGCGGCGAGGAATTCATGGTGGTGCTGCCGGGCGCCGACCGGGACATCGCCAAGCAGGTGGCGCAGCGGATCCTGAGCGCGCTGGCCGAGAGCGATCACGATCCGGCCTATGAGCCGCCGATCACCGCCTCCATCGGCCTCGCCATCCATACCACCCGCCAGCGCTTCCCGAGCAGGCTGGCGCTGCTCGAGGCAGCGGATCACGCGCTTTATGCGGCCAAGCTGTGCGGCCGCAATCGCTGCGAATCCTTCGAGGACCTGACGGCATCGAACCGCTCCGCCGACGGCAGCCGTTGAACCGGATTCAGCCGGTCATATCCACCAGCTCGATCTGCCGTTCGGTGAGCGCTTCGCCGAGAAAACGGCCACCCACGCGCGCGAAGCGCTGCGGGCTATCTGTTGCCATGAGCACAAGCGACGACGACAGGTGGCGCGGTGCGACGAGGTCTCGCGCCAGCAGATCCTGCGACAACGCAACCGCAGTGGTCTGCGCGGAATCCACGATGGTTACTGACGAATTCACCGCCGCACGCAGCGCGTCGAACAGCAACGGGAAATGGGTACAGCCCAGCAGCAGAGTATCGATGTCCGGATGCTGCTCGAACATCGTATCCAGGTAGCGATGCACCACGGCATCGACGATGGGGCCGTCCGACCAGCCCTCCTCCGCCAGTGCCACGAACAGCGAACATGCGCGCGCCACCACTGTTGCATCCGGCCGTATGCGCGCTATCGCCCGCTGATACGCGCCGCCCTGCACCGTGCCTTCCGTGGCAATCACTGCAATCTGTCCCGACTTCGAACTGGCGCATCCGGCAATGGCGCCTGGCTCGATCACACCGATCACGGGAATCGGCGCGAAACGTTCCCGCAGCGCCTCCACCGCCACCGAGGACGCGGTGTTGCAGGCGATGACCAGATACTTAACGCCGCGGCGGACCAGGAACTGCGCCGCCTGTGTCGAATATCGCAACACCGAGTCCGGGCTCTTGGTGCCATAAGGCAGTCGCGCCGTGTCGCCCAGATAGATGAACCGTTCGTGCGGCAGCTGCTCGCGCAGCGCCCGCAGAACCGTCAGCC
>JBDHQY010000491.1:0-2587 GCA_039807315.1 Steroidobacter sp.
TGCCATCGAAGTGTTCGCGCCGGGATTCCGCAACGACATCATCGAGATGCAGGTGCTGGTCCCGCCGGACATCGAGAAGCTGATCGGCAGTCCGAACGGTCACATCTTCCACGGCGAGCTGTCGATCGACCAGCTGTTCTTCAAGCGGCCGGCGCCGCACTACGCCGATTACAGGACACCGGTACGCGCCTTGTACCTGTGCGGCTCGACGACGCACCCTGGAGGTGGGGTGTCCGGTGTCTCCGGGCACAATGCCGCTCGCCAGATATTGAAGGACTGGAGTCGCTTGTGATCGAGGCGCGCCGCTGCCGGCGCGCAGGGTTCCCGCTATGACCGAAAATCAGCGTGGATCGGTCCTGTCCCCGAGCGACTGGACCAAGCTGATGGCGCGCCCGCCGGAGCATTGCAGCGATGGCCTGGGCTGGAATTCGCTCTGCGCCTATCGTTTCACCAATCCCTACAGATGGCAGTTGCAGCTGCCGGCGGTCAGCAGCCATATGATCGTGGCGCACATGGCCAATCCTTGTGTCATGGCTACGCGCTGGAACGGCGTGATGCGCAAGGTCCGTTCCGTGCCTGGCAGCATCATGATCATGTCGGCGGGGCAGGAGAGCTGGTGGGAGTGGACCGGTGAGATCTGCGAGGTGCAGATGCACCTCGATCCAAGTGCCCTGATCGCCGCGGCCGCGGAGGTGACGGACAAAACCGTCCACTTGATCGACGGGCTCGGTATCGTCGACCACGAACTATGGGGTATCGCCCAAAAGCTCAGTACGGAGCTGCTCGCTCCGGGGCCGGGCGGACGCTTGTTCGCAGACGCCATGTGTCAATGGCTGACGATCTCGTTGCTGCGCCGTCACTCCACACTCAGGTGCGAGCGTTTCGAGCGCATCGATGTGCCGCCGCACAAGATACGCGTGGCAATGGACTACATCGAGACCAATCTGGGTGATGACGTTACGCTCGAGTCCATCGCCACCGCGGCCGGAGTAAGCCCATTCAGATTCGCGCGGGGCTTCAAGCGAGCCACCGGCCGCGCCCCTCACCAGTACGTGGTGATGAGACGGCTGGAGAAGGCGAAAGAGCTGCTGCGATCGACCGATCGGGCCATCAGCGACGTGGCGCGCACGGTGGGATTCTCGACGCCGAGCCATTTCACCTCGGTATTTCGCCGGCATTGTGGCGCAACGCCACGGAGATTTCGGGAGAACCTACAGATATAGGCGAGGACTGCGGGCTCCGTGAGGTTGCAGGCGCAGCACGGAAATTCATTGGCCTTGCGAGCGGAGAAGACGGTCACCTGCTTGGCTGTGCGAATTTCGCGCGAGACGCAACATCGAGAGCGCAGCGTAGGTTACGACGATGGCCACCAGCCACCGCAGTGCCGCTAGCGGTAGTTGCTTGACTATGTACGCCGCAATTAGCACGCCAGCGATACCACCGATGGTCAAGCCCAGCGCCGGACCCCAGGCGACGCGGTTCCCTTTCAGAAACTGCGTCGCTGCGACTGGCTGCACCAGCGCGCAGGCTCCGGTCATGATCGGAAAGGCACCCAGTGGATGCAGTCCGAGCAGGGCCAGTGTGATCATGCACGGGGCAAACAAGCCGATCCCTGCACACATCAGGCCGCCAAAGATGAAGTTGGCCGTCACGGCCACGCCGAAGCGCCAGCCGTCCAGCGACATCGCGGTGCCGCCGGCCGGGAATGCGCCGAGATTGGATGCGACGAACGCCGCTGCGGCAATCAGCAGCGCCAGACCCATGATGATCTGGATCGTGCGGCGTTCCAGCCGCCGCACTATGCCGGCGCCCAGCCAGGCGCCCGCCGCCGCGCTGAGCACCATCGATAGCAGCAGAAGCGGATCCACCGCGATGACCGTGACGAAGATGACGGTCTCCAGCAGGGCGGCGCTGTTGTGTCCGGCGTTCAGGGTGCCCGGGATCAACTCGTCGGAAGGGTGTCCCCTGAATCTATAGATGGCGGTCGTCGGCGCGAATGAACCGATGCCCAGGGTATCGAGGAAGTCGGTTACCAGCCCTATGAGCAGATCGCCGCCGCTCGGCCGCCCGGTCGCTCGGCCATGGCGCGCGGCGGTCAGCCACTCCTTATATAAGGAGAGGTTGGCGAGGCCGATCAGGGTGAACAGGGCGAGCTTGGCACTCGACATGGCGCGGCTCCGGGCTTGCCTCGGTTTGCATTGCCGCCGGCGTACGAGTCGTGGTTGACGGCGGAGTGCATGAGCGGCGATACCCGCCGGTGAAGTCGGCGACGCGCTGAGCTTAGCGTGAGCCTCGCGACAGCTGAATCGGCAAGGCTTGCCGATTTCCGTTCAAGTATCGATATCTTGCCGCGGACCCTTGTGCCAGGTTGGGTCGCGAGAAATGTGCGTGCTAGTGTCAGCTTAGACCAGCACTTGCACGCAATGTCTGCGGCCCGGACTGACGCATCGACGCTGGCGTGCGAATTGCTTTGATGATCCGAATCCAGAGGGAGCCGACCAGGATGAAGCACACTCCGATGTATCAGAGGCATCTGGAACTCGGTGCGACCATGTACACGACCGGTACCGGCTACGCGTTGGCGGCC
>JBDHQY010000492.1:0-2583 GCA_039807315.1 Steroidobacter sp.
GATGGCCAGCACCAGGCCGCCGACGAATCCGCCGCCCGGAGCGTTGTGACCGCGCAGCAGGAAATACACCGAAACCAGCGCCGCCATCGGCAGCAGCAACCGCACGATGACTGCCGGCACTTGCATGTAGCCCTGCGGCAGCAGGGCGCGCGTATCCGGCGCGACGTGTCCGTCCCGCTCGATCTCTTCGAGCTGCGGACGTGGCAGGCTGATGCTCTCCGACGCCGGACGGAAACGCCGCAGCAGCGCATAGACCGTCAATGCGACGATGCCGACCACGGTGATCTCGCCCAGCGTATCGAAGCCGCGGAAGTCGACCAGGATCACGTTGACCACGTTGCGGCCGCCGGCCAGCGCCAGCGCATTCTCCACGAAATACGACGAGATGCCGGCAACCGGCGGCCGCGTCAGCATCGCATAGGCAAGGCTTGCCAGCCCGGCGCCGACGGTGACGGCGATTGCCACATCGCGGATACGTCGGGTGCGCGCACGCAGCGTCGCGCGCCGGACCCGGTCGTACATTTCGATCCGCCGCGGCAGCCAGCGCAGCCCCAGCAGGATCAGCACCACCGTCACCACCTCCACGGCCAGCTGGGTCAGCGCCAGGTCGGGCGCCGAGAACCACACGAACGTCATGCAGGTGATCAGACCGGCCCCGCCGACCATGATGAGCGCCGCGAGACGATGATATTTGGCCTGCAATGCCGCACCGACGGCACAGGCGGCGCCGACCAGCCACATGATGACGAAGACCGGATCGAGCGCGGTGAGCGCAACGCCGCCCCACGACAGGCCGGTGTCGCGCAATCCGATGAACGCCCAGATCGCGGCGGCACACAGGATCAGCAGCAACTGCACCTGCAGGCGCCGCGACGACATCAAGCGCTTCAACGTGCCCGCAGCGGCGATGAGATTGACCAGTTGGACGTCGAAGAGGCGCTGACCGTCGACCTGCCGCAGCAGTAACGGAGCATGGCTGGTGACGCGGTCGCGCACATACAGACCGAGATAGAACAGGAAGCCGCCGCCGAGCGCCACGCAGCTCATGATGAGCGGCATGGTCAAGCCGTGCCACACCGCCAGGTCGTAGCGCGGCGTCAAATCGCCCAGGATCGCTTGCGTCGCCAGCCGCAGGTAGGGTCCGAGCGTCTGCTCCGGGAAAATGCCCACCAGCACGCAAGCCGTGACCAGCAGCATGCTGGGGAACAGCATCCAGCGCGTCGGATCGTGCGGTTGGCGCGGCAGGTCCTCTCCCAGACGCCCGAAGAACACCTGATGAATGAAACGCAGCGAGTACGCCACGCTGAACGTGCCGGCTATCGTGGCCGCGAGCGGCAACCCGATGCGCAGCGGCAGCGCCTGCCCGGCGAAAATGGTTTCGGCGAAGAACATCTCCTTCGACAGGAAGCCGTTCAGCAGCGGCACGCCTGCCATCGCGGCCGCGGCCACCATGGCGAGCGTCGCCGTGATCGGCATCACCCGATACAAGCCGCCGAGTCGGCGCAGGTCGCGCGTGCCGCTTTCGTGGTCGACGATGCCGGTGGCCATGAACAGCGACGCCTTGAAGGTGGCGTGATTCAGCATGTGGAACACGGCCGCGACCAGCGCCAGCGGACTGTTCATGCCCAGCAGCAGCGTGATCAGTCCCAGATGACTGATGGTCGAATACGCCAGCACGCCTTTCATGTCGCGCTGGAAGATCGCGGCCGCAGCGCCCAGCACCAGCGAACACAGCCCGGCGCCGCCGACGATCCAGAACCAGGTATCGGTGCCGGACAACACCGGCCACAGGCGCGCCAGCAGAAAGACTCCCGCCTTCACCATCGTGGCCGAATGCAGGTAGGCCGACACCGGCGTCGGCGCCGCCATGGCATGCGGCAGCCAGAAATGGAACGGGAATTGCGCGCTCTTGGTGAGGCAGCCCAGGATCAGCAGGCTGGTCATCAGCGGATACCAGGGGTGCGCACGGATCTGGGCACCCGACTGCAGGATGCGGTCCAGATCATAGCCGCCGGCGACATGGCCCAGCATGAGCGCCGCGGCCAGCAGGCACATTCCGCCGGCGGCGGTCACGACCAGCGCCATTCTTGCGCCGCGGCGCGCATCCGCCAGGTGGTACCAGTAGGCGATCAGCATGAACGAGGTCAGGCTGGTCAGCTCCCAGAACATCACCAGCTGGATCAAGTTGCCGGACAGCACCACGCCCAGCATCGCGCCCATGAACGCCAGCAGGAACGAGAAGAAGCGCGGCACCGGGTCTGCCGGCGACATGTAGTAGCGTGCGTACAGCACCACCAGCGCGCCGATGAAAGCAATGAGCATGGCGAACGCCCACGCATAACCGTCCATGCGCAGATAGAAATCCAGGCCGTACTGCGGCAGCCACGCAAGACTGAAGCGCACCACCTCGCCGGACGCGATCTGCGGATACAGGCTCGCCAGCAGTCCGAGCACGGCCAGGCAGACGAAGCCGGCGAGCCAGGCTTCGGCATTGCGGGCGTTGGAACGCAGCCAGCCGGCGCACAGACTGCCGAGGAACGGCAGCGCAACGATCAGGGCCAGAGTCAAGCGAGCGCCTGCATC
>JBDHQY010000493.1:0-2570 GCA_039807315.1 Steroidobacter sp.
AGCCGGAAGTGCTGCTGGAAGTGCACGACGGCGTGCAGTGGCTCTATTTCAATCCGCTCACCCTGCAGCAGGGACTGCCGCCGGACTTCCTGATCTGGTGGCGCGGCGACGAGAAGCTGGCGGAGATCGAAGGTGGCTCGGCCGCGGGCGTGACGCTCGCCGTGCAGCAGAGCCTGCTGGACTCGCTATTGATCGCCGAGCGCCGCGCCGAGCAGCGTGGTTCGCACTCGGCGGAGTTCTCGCTGTTCTCGCTGCCCATCGCCACCCAGGCCGTGTACGGCGTGCTGTTGATGATCCCGATCGGCGCGCTGGTCATCATGATTCTGCGCAACTTCGTCGGCATCAAGACCTTCGGCACCTTCATGCCGGTGCTGGTGGCGCTGGCGTTTCGCGAGACCCGGCTGCTGTGGGGCGTGATGCTGTTCGCCATGATCGTCTCGCTCGGCCTGCTGATCCGTTTCTACCTGGAGAAGCTGCGGCTGCTGCTGGTGCCGCGGCTCACCTGCGTGCTCACCGTGGTGGTGCTGCTGATGGCCGGCATCAGCGTGCTCAGCCATCGGCTCGGCCTGCAGCCGGGCCTGTCGATCGCGCTGTTCCCGATGGTGATCATTTCCATGACCATCGAGCGCATGTCGATCGTATGGGAGGAGCGTGGCGCCGGCGAGGCGATCCAGGAAGGTCTGGGCAGCCTGATCGTCGCCGCCATCGCCTACCTGGTGATGGAGATCGCCTGGCTGGAGCACATCATTTTCGTGTTCCCGGAGCTGCTGTTCCTGGTGATCGCCGCGTCCCTGCTGGTGGGCCGCTACACCGGCTATCGATTGCTGGAGCTGCGGCGCTTCAAGGCGTTGACGCCGCGCGAAGGGGAGGCGTGAGCATGCTGCGCCGTTATCGCAGCCTGGCAGCCGAAGGCGTGCTCGGGCTCAACAAGCGTAACGGCGACTACATCCTCAAGTTCAATCCGCGGCATCTGTATCCGCTGGTCGACGACAAGCTCAAGACCAAGCGCTTGGCGCTGCAGGCCGGCATCGCGGTGCCGGAACTGTACGGTGTCATGGAGACGCAGCGGGACATCCGGCGCCTGCCGCAGATCGTCAAGGATCATCCTGAGTTCGCGCTCAAGCCTGCGCACGGCAGTGCCGGCGACGGCATCGTGGTGATTTCCGGCCGCAGCGCCGGCCGCTATCGCACCATCAGCGGCGCGCTGCTCGACGAAGAGTTCCTGTCGCATCATCTGTCGAATGCCATCAACGGCCAGTTCAGTCTCGGTGGCGTGCCCGACGTGGTCATCGTCGAATACATGGTGCGTTTTTCGGCGCTGTTCGAACGCATCAGCTTCCAGGGCGTGCCCGACGTGCGCGTCATCGTGTTTCGCGGCTACCCGATCATGGCCATGGTGCGTCTGCCGACGCGCGCCTCCGGTGGCAAGGCGAACCTGCACCAGGGCGCGGTCGGCGCCGGCATCGATCTGGCCAGCGGCGTTACCCTCGACGGTGTCATCGGCACGCAGGTGGTCACGCAGCATCCGGACACGACCAACAGCATCGCCGGCCTGCAGATCAACGACTGGGACACCATCCTCGACATCTCGTCGCGCTGCTACGAGCTCACCGGCCTGGGTTACATCGGCGTGGACATCGTGCTCGATCGCGACCTCGGACCGCTGGTACTGGAGTTGAATGCGCGGCCGGGCCTGGCGATCCAGATCGCCAACCGTCAGGGTCTGCTGCGGCGTTTGCAGATCTGCGAGCGGCACGCCGACTTCAGCGCGCCCGTTGCGCAGCGCATCGAATTCGCCAAGCGCCAGTTCCAGCATCCGGTCGGGCCCATCATCGACGCCGCGGCGATCGAAGCGGCAGCTGCGTGAGAGCCTCGCTGTAACGAGCTATTGGCCTGCGCCAGGCGAATCGGTACTGGCCTCGATTGCGTCTGCTCGCGCAGGCGGACATCCGCGCGGCTGGATTCCCGCTTTCGCGGGAATGAGGCAATACAGAATCAAGCCGCGGCAGTCACTACAGCGGCAACGCATCCACTTTCGCGGCACAGATGAAGTCGTTCTCCGACAAGCCGCCGATGGCGTGCGTGCTGTATTTCATCCGGCAATAGCCGTAGCCGACTTCCAGATCGGGATGGTGATCCTCGGCGTTGGCGATGTGCGCGCAGGCGTTGACGAAGCTCATGGCGTGATAGAAATTCCGGAACTTCCATTCGCGCTGCAGGCTCTTGCCGTCGTCCGACAATCGCCAGTTGGCATCGAGCTGTCTCAGCAGCGCCTGCGCTTCGGCGCGCGTCAACGGCGCAACGCCGCCCTCGCAGGGCCGGCACTTCTTTTCGGTCAGCGGGCTGTCGGCCGGACTCATGGCTATGACCTGCGCGCGTAGCTTCTGGCGACATACTCCTCGACCAGTCCCTGGAACTCCTCGGCGATGCGCTCGCCCTTGAGCGTCGGGCCTTTCTCGCCGTCGATGTAGACCGGCGCCACCGGCCGCTCGCCGGTGCCGGGCAGGCTGATGCCGATGTTGGCATGCTTGCTTTCGCCCGGGCCGTTGACCACGCAGCCCATGACGGCG
>JBDHQY010000494.1:0-2568 GCA_039807315.1 Steroidobacter sp.
CGCGGTCGGCGATCACCGAAGCGGAGATGCCGGTGTACGTCGACAGCCTGTCGAAGATCCTCAGCTTCGTTGAGCAGCTCAACGAGGCCGACACCGCGCAGGTGCAGCCGATGGCGCATCCCTTGAAGGATCAAGTGCAGCGGCTGCGCGCCGACGAGGTCATCGACAGTGACCAGCATCATAAATACCAGCGCAACGCCGCGCGCGTGGAAGCGGGGCTGTACCTGGTTCCCAAGGTGATCGAGTAAGCGCTGACGAACGGTGACCCACTAGCATGACCGACCTTCATCATCAGACCCTGGCCGAGCTGTCGGCGGGCCTCAAGGCACGCCGCTTCTCCAGCGTCGAGCTGACCCGGCATTTCCTGGCGCGGATCGAGCGCCTCAACGGTGAGCTCAATGCGCTCGTCACCGTGACCGGCGAGCAGGCGCTGGCCGCCGCCGCCCGGGCGGATCAGCAGCTGGCGGCCGGCGATGCCGGACCGTTGACCGGCCTGCCCATCGTCCACAAGGACATCTTCTGCACCGACGGCGTGCTGACGACCTGCGGCTCGCGGATGCTGTCGAACTTCGTCGCGCCCTACGACGCCACCGTGGTGGAGCGGCTGTCGCAGGCCGGCGTCGTCATGCTGGGCAAGGCCAACATGGACGAGTTCGCCATGGGCTCCTCCAACGAGACCAGCTGGTACGGCCCGGTGAAGAATCCCTGGAACCTGAAGAAAGTCCCCGGCGGTTCCTCGGGCGGCTCGGCCGCGGCAGTGGCGGCGCGCATTGCGCCGGCGGCGACCGGCACCGACACCGGCGGTTCGATCCGCCAGCCGGCGGCGCTGACCTCGCTGACCGGGCTCAAGCCCACCTACGGACGCGTCTCGCGCTACGGCATGATCGCGTTCGCCTCCAGCCTCGATCAGGCCGGCACCTTGACTCTGTCGGCGCAGGATTCGGCCATGCTGTTGGGCGCCATGGCGGGCTTCGATCCGCGCGACTCGACCAGCGTGGATGCGCCGGTGCCGGACTATCTCGCGACGCTCGAACAGCCGCTGGCGGGCCTGAAGATCGGCCTGCTCAAGGAATTCTTCGAGGGACTCGACCAAGCCAACGGCAAGCTGGTGCGCGCTGCACTCGGGGTCTACGAAGCGCTGGGCGCGAAGCTGGTGGAAGTGAGCCTGCCGAACCTGCCGCTGTCGGTGCCTACTTATTATGTGGTGGCGCCGGCGGAGTGTTCCTCGAACCTGTCGCGCTTCGACGGGGTGCGCTTCGGCCATCGCTGCGAGAACCCGCAGGACCTGCTCGATCTGTACAAGAGATCGCGCGGCGAAGGTTTCGGCCCGGAAGTGAAGCGCCGCATCATGACCGGCACCTATGTGCTGTCGGCCGGCTACTACGACGCCTACTACCTGCGTGCGCAGAAGGTGCGTCGGCTCATCACGGATGATTTCGCGCAGGCGTTCCAGGACGTCGACGTGCTGATGGGGCCGACCTCGCCGACGCCGGCCTTCGACATCGGCGCCAAGGTCGACGATCCGATCACCATGTACCTGAACGACATCTACACCATCGGTGCGAATCTGGCGGGCCTGCCGGCCATGTCGATTCCCTGCGGCCTGCTCGGCGGACTGCCGGTTGGCCTGCAGATCATCGGTCCCCATTTCTCCGAGGGCCGGCTCCTGAGCGTGGCGCACGGCTATCAGCGTGAGACCCAATGGCACCGGCAGATTCCGCGGGGCTACGAATAGGTCGAGCAGGTAAAGAGAGAACCATGTCCTTCGAAACCGTCATCGGTCTTGAGATTCACGCGCAGCTCGCGACCCGGACCAAGATCTTCTCCACGGCCGCCACCGCCTACGGCGCGGCGCCCAATACCCAGGCCAATCTGGTCGACCTCGGCTATCCGGGCGTGCTGCCGGTGCTCAATGCCGAGGCCGTGCGCATGGCCGCCAAGTTCGGCCTGGCCATCGGCGCCTCGGTGTCGCAGCGCTCGGTGTTCGCGCGCAAGAACTACTTCTATCCGGATCTGCCCAAGGGCTACCAGATCAGCCAGTACGAGCAGCCCATCGTCGAGCAGGGCCGGCTCGAGATCGTGCTCGAGGACGGCACCAGCAAGACCATCGGCATCACGCGCGCGCACCTGGAAGAGGACGCGGGCAAGTCGTTGCACGAGGATTTCGACGGCTTCACCGGCATCGACCTGAATCGCGCCGGCACGCCGCTGCTGGAGATCGTCTCCGAGCCGGACATGCGCTCGGCCAGGGAAGCCGTCGCCTACCTGAAGAAGATCCACACGCTGGTGCGCTATCTGGAGATCTGCGACGGCAACATGCAGGAAGGCTCGTTCCGTTGCGACGCCAACGTCTCGGTGCGCCGCCTCGGCCAGGAGAAGTTCGGCACCCGCTGCGAGATCAAGAACCTGAACTCGTTCCGCTACATCGAGAAGGCCATCAACTACGAGGTGGCGCGCCAGATCGACATCATCGAAAGCGGCGGCACCATCAAGCAGGAGACACGCCTGTACGACCCGGAGAAGGGCGAGACGCGCGCGCTGCGCTCCAAGGAAGAAGCCAACGACTAT
>JBDHQY010000015.1:0-13001 GCA_039807315.1 Steroidobacter sp.
CCAGCGTCATGGTGCCGTGCTGGATGATGGCGTTGCGCTCGTTGCGGGTGATCATGCCGATGTGGAAGAAGCCGCGGTACTCGGCGTAGCACATGGCCTTGAAGGCGCTTTGCTCCTGGTCGCGGTAGTCCTGCGGCGCCTGCACGATGGCGACCTGCGGCTGGTGGAAGCCGGGCACCAGGTCTTTCAGCCATTGCGGATCGACCTGGTAATCGCTGTCGATCACGGCAACGACGCCAGCCGCGGGATCGGTTTGCCGCAGCGCGAAATTGAGCGCGCCGGCCTTGAAGCCTGGCAGCGGGCTGACATGGAAGAAGCGGAAGCGCCGTCCCAGCGTGCGGCAGTGGGCTTCGACCGGCCGCCACACCGCCTCGTCGCTGGTGTTGTTGTCGATCACCAGCACTTCGAAGTCCGGATAGTCGAGCCGCGCCAGCGCATCGAGCGTCCCGATCAGCATGTCCGGCGGCTCGTTGTAGGCGGGCACGTGAATCGATACCCGTGGCCATGAGGTCAGGGTCGCGGCCGGCAGTGCGCGCCGGCGCGATGTCACCCAATGCGCCTCGGCCCATTCATGCGCCTCGGCCAGCAGCACGGCGATCACGCCCAGCATGCCGGTGATGAGCACAGCGCCGATCAGGATGCTGGTGAAGGTCAGGTACTGCTGCGAGTACTGGTAGACGACCAGCACCGCCACCGTCGCCGCTGCGTACACCACGACTGCAAGGAAGCTGCGCCCGCGTGTGCCGAGCGTGCTGCTGTTGACGTAGAACAATGCCAGCAGCAGTGCCGCGATGCCCACCGAGATGGCGGCCAGCGTGTGCCATTGCGGAATGCGCACGATGGGTTTGACGAATTCGAACTTGGGCTTGCGGTCGACGTTGTACACGCCCCAGTAGGCGCCGACCGCGCCTTCGTAGGCCGCCTTCCAGGGCTGATCGAAGGCTTCCATGATGTAGTACACGTAGCCTTCCTCGCGCGCGCGGGCCAGGAAGCGCCGCAGGAACAAGGCCTGGTTGCTGGTCGACGCCACCGCCGCTTCGCGGGTGCGGCCGTCCGATGGCCAGCCCACCTCGCCGATGACGATGCGCTTGCCGGGGAAGGTCTGCTGCAGCAGCTGCATGCGCGAGACCATGTAATCGATGGAGCGCCCCACCTCGACGCCTTCCCAGTACGGCAGCAGGTGCACGCCGATGAAGTCGACGTGCTGCGCCAGTTCGGGATGGGCGATCCACACATGCCAGGGCTCGGCGGTGCTGACCGGCTGCTCCACCGCCGCGCGCACCCGGTCCAGTTCCCTGCCGAGCTCGGCCACGGTCAGGTCACCGCGCAGGATCGCTTCGTTGCCGATGAACAGACGGATGACGTTGCGGTGCGACCCGGCGAGGGCGATCGCCGCCTCGATCTCGGCCTCGTTGGTCTTCAGGTTGCGATCCAGCCAGGCGCCGAGCGCCACCTTGAGGTTGTGCTTGGCCGCGAGCCCGGGCACTTCGCCCAGCGAGTCCAGCGACGAATAGGTGCGTACGGCATTGACCGAGGCGGCGCCGAGCAGCGCCAAGTCGCTGTCGATCTGCTGCGTCGACGGCAGCCGGCGCTCGGCCGGGTTCTGTCCCGCGTGGAACGGCGAGAACGCCATTCCCTGCACGCCGCGCTCCGGCCATTCCGGTTCTGCGACCGGCTTGTTCAGATACGCCCACAGCCCGAAGGTAATCGCGGCGAAGACGATCGCGACCAGATAACTGGAGAGTTTCATGGTTGGGAGCGGGGGCGTTGCGGGCAAGGTGGGCGGGCCGTCATGCGGCGGCGGGAGGTCGGCTCGAGCCCTTGCTCGTGGCGCGCATGTTAACTTACCTGCCGTCCGATCAAGCGCCTGCCGTGGCCGCCGGCCATCGGTCCGGCACTCGCCCGCGCCGCCCGGCGGCGCCGTCAATCCGAGAGAAATTTCTCATGAATCAAAGCTTAGCAAGGATATGCAAGGCGGGACGCCAGTGTCTTCCGGTACTGCTGGCCGCGGCAGTGGCCTGCGCCTGGTCCGGGGCGGCAGCCGCGCAGTCGGTACCGAGCCAGCCGCGCGAGAATCACTTCGAGATCACGCCTTTCGCCGGTTACATGGCCGGCGGCGGCTTCAAGGATCCCATCGACGACAGCGACCGCGACCTCGAGTCCGAGGTCGACTACGGCCTGTTCCTGAACATGAACGCCGGCAGTCCGGACCGCCAGTACGAGCTGCTGTACAGCCGCCAGGGCACCCGCATCGAAGGCGCCACGCCCATCGATCTGGCGGTGCAGTACCTGCAGATCGGCGGCATCGTGAATTTCACCGACGTGCAGCCGGTCGTGCCTTACTTCGGCCTGACGGTGGGCGCGACCCGCTTCAGCCCGGACGGCGATCTGGACGATGAGACCCGTTTCTCCTTCAGCGTCGGCGGCGGTGCGAAAGTGCCGATCACCGAGCACATCGGCCTGCGCTTCGATGCGCGCGCCTTCGTCACCGTCATGAACAGCGATTCGGAATTCTTCTGCCGCTCCGTCGCCGGCGCCGCTTCCTGTCGCATCGCGGTGGATTCGAGCACCATGGTGCAGTACTCGGCCACGCTGGGAGTGATCGCGGCGTTCTGAGCGGGCAGCCGCCGACCGTCACTGGACACCAGCGTCGATGCTCGCGCTCGAAGATCTGACCAAGTCTTTCGATGGCGCCCGCGCGCGCCAGGTGCTGCGCAACGTTTCGTTGCAAGTGCCGGCCGGCGACTACATCGCCATCATGGGTGAGTCCGGCGCCGGCAAATCCACGCTGCTGAACCTGATCGCCGGATTGGAGCGGCCGGATGCCGGCCGGATAGTCCTCGATGGCGAGGACCTCGGCTCGTTGGACGATGCCGCGCGCACCCGCTTGCGGCGCGTCAAGATGGGTTTCGTGTTCCAGGCTTTCCATCTGCTGCCGCACCTGAGCGTCGAGCGCAACGTGGCGTTGCCGCTGGCGCTCAATGGCGTGGCCGGACGCGCTGCGGAGGTCCGCATCGATGAAATGCTGGCCGCGGTGGGCCTGAGCGAGCGCCGGCACGATTCGCCGGCGAAACTGTCGGGCGGCGAGATGCAGCGCGTCGCCGTCGCCCGCGCGCTGATTCACAAGCCGGCGCTGGTGCTGGCCGACGAGCCCACGGGCAATCTGGATGCGGATTCGGCCGCCGAGGTTCTGGAGTTGCTGCGCTCGCAGCTCAAGCGTGATAGGGCGACCGGCATTCTGGTTACGCATTCGACCATCGCGGCCGCAACTGCGGATCGTGTCTACCGGCTGAGCGCCCGCGGTCTGCGGCAGGAATAGCCGGTGGTGACTGCTGCAAGCAGGGTGATGCTGGATGCAAGCGTGTTCGGGCCGCTGCGTCACGCGCCCGGGCGGACGATGCTGGCGATAGTGGCGATAGCGCTGGGCGTCGCGCTCGGCTTCGCCATCTACCTGATCAATCGAGTGGCCGCCGATGAAGTCTCGCTGGCGGCACGCAGCCTGTTCGGCCTGGCCGACCTGGCTGTCGAGAGCAACGGCGGCTTCGCTGAAGAACTGTATCCGCGCGTGGCCCGGATCGAGGGCATCGAGGTGGCCAGCCCGGTGGTGCAGGTCGAAGCGAAGCTGATCGGCCAGCGCCGCGCCCTGACCTTGCTCGGTATGGATGCCTTCCGCTCGCGTCGGCTGCAGCCGGCTTTCACGCGTTTCGCGGAAACATTGTCGCGCGAAGAAAGCGGCGGTTCCGGCAAGCAGATGGTCTATCTCAGCAGCAGCGCCGCGCAGGGCCTTGGCTTGGCAGCAGGCGATATTCTTCGCGTGCAGGTGGGATTGCAGCCGGAAGAGTTCGAGGTGGCTGGAGTGCTGCCGCCGGCGGCGCTGCAGGATCGCGCCGGCATCATCGATATCGCCACGGCGCAATGGAAATTCGCTCTGCTGGGGCGGCTCTCGCGCATCAATCTGCGGCTGGCGCCGGGCGCGAGCCACGCGCGGGTGCAGCAGTCGATCGAGAAGATCCTGCCTGAAGGCGTGCGCGTGGTGGCTCCCGGCCAGGCGGCCGACGAAGCCCTGCGCCTGTCGCGGGCCTATCGATCCAATCTCACCGCGCTGGCGCTGGTGGCGTTGTTCACCGGCGGCTTTTTCGTCTACTCGACCCAATCGTTGGCAGCTTTACGTCGCCGTCGAGAGTTGGCACTGCTGCACGCACTCGGTGTCACACGCAGAGAACAGCTCCTGCTGATGTTGCTGGGTGGGGCCAGTGTCGGCATCGCCGGTGCGCTGCTGGGTATTGTGCTCGGTGTAGTCATCGCAAAGCTCGGCCTGAACGTGCTCGGTGCCGATCTGGGCGCAGGATTCTTCAGAGGCATCGCGCCAGCGCTGCAATGGCATTGGCTGGAAGCCGCCGTGTTCTGCGCGCTGGGCGCAGGCGTGGCAATCGTTGGAACTTTGCAGCCGGCTCTGGATGCCGCGCAGATTCCCACCGCTGCGGCATTGAAATCGGGTGACGTCGCCAGCGGACAGGTGCGCACGCGCTGGCCGCTCGTCGTCGCGCTGCTGGTTGTCGCTGCCGCTGTCTTGCTGCTGCCGCCCGTCGCGGGACTGCCTCTGCCTGGCTATGTGTCGATTGCATTGCTGATCGTCGCTACGGTGGCAGCGATGCCAGCCATTCTGCAGCGCCTGCTTCGCGCCGCACCGCGTGCGCAGTCCGTGCCGTGGGAGATATCCATTGCGCATCTGCGTGGCACAGCCCGCTATGCGACGTTGAGCGTCTCGGCCATCGTCGTGAGCTTCAGCCTGATGGTGGCCATGGCCATCATGGTGATGTCCTTCCGCAGTTCGCTCGATGCCTGGACTCAGCGGATTCTGCCGGCGGACCTGTACGTGCGCGCCGGTTACGTCGGCCAGTCGGCGCATCTGGGCGAAACCGAGGTGGCTGCGTTGCGGTCCGTTCCGGGCGTGGCGCGTCTGGAGGTCGGTCGTTTCGCGGAAGCGAACTTGCCGGGAAACTTGGGCACGGCTGTGCTGATCGCACGCGACCTCGATGCCGCGCAGGCACACCGTGTGTTGTGGCTCGAGCAGCAAATCGAGGGGCCCATGCCGCCCGGGGCCGTACCGGTGTGGCTCTCGGAGGCTGCTGCCGATCTGCTGGAATTGCCGATGGGCGCCGAGTTCGACATGCCGATCGGGGGGGAATCGATCAAGGTTTCGATCCGCGGCGTATGGCGCGACTACGAGCATCAGCGCGCGGTGCTCGTGATGGAACGCTCGGATTACGTGCGACTCAGCGGCGATCACGCCGTCAACACGGTCTGGATGTGGTTGGAGCCGGGTGCGTCGGTCGAAGCGGTGCAGCGGCAGATTCGCGATCGGCTGCCGCATGGCGATTACGATTTGCGCACGCCGCGCGAGCTGCGCCGGCTGTCGCTGCAGGCGTTCGATCGTGCGTTTGCGGTGACCTATGCGCTCGAGTTGATTGCGATCTTGATCGGTATGTTCGGTATCAGCGCGGGCACCAGCGCGCAGGTACTTGCCCGGCGCGCCGAGTTCGGAGTCCTGCGGCACATCGGACTGACGCGTACGCAGATTGCCGCGACGCTGGCCATCGAAGGTGCCGGCCTGGGTGGACTGGGCGTCGCTGCGGGACTGGTGACCGGCGGCCTGGTGAGCCTGATCCTGGTGTACGTCGTCAATCGACAGTCTTTTCACTGGAGCATGGATCTGTTCGTGCCGGTCGGTCTGCTCGTCACCCTGAGCTGTGCCCTGATCGCAGCGGCGGCGTTGATCGCCGTGTTCAGCGGCCGGCAGGCGATGCGTGAAGATGCCGTGCGCGCGGTACGGGAGGATTGGTGAGTCGTGAATTCAGCAGATGGATCGCTGCCGTGATCGCAGCAGCCGAGTCCATTGCGCACTGTGCTGTGCCAGTCGCACTCACTGCGCTGATCTCTTCACTGCTGCCGGCGCTTGCGTGGTCACAAGCGGATGTCGCGCCCGTTTCTTATCCGGAAGTGGTCCCCGGCTACACGATGGAGTTTCCGCGCGACGAGGGCAGCCATCCGCAATATCGGACCGAATGGTGGTATGTCACCGGCTGGCTGCAGGACGAGTCCGGTGCGCCGCTCGGCTTCCAGGTGACATTCTTTCGCAGCCGTCCAGGCGTCGACGAAGCCAACCCATCGCGTTTCGCCGCGAAGCAGGTGTTGTTTGCGCATGCGGCCGTCAGCGATCCACGCGTTGGAAAACTGCTGCGCGACGAACGGGCGGCGCGTCAGGGCTTTGGCCTCGCTACCGCGCACGAGGGCAGACTCGACGTATCGATCGACGACTGGTCTTTGCGCAAGGAAGGTGCCGGCGAGGCGCTCTATCGCGCCCGGCTTTCGGCAGAAGGTTTCGCGTTGCAGCTCGATCTGCAGACGACGCAGCTGCCGCTATTGCAGGGCCGCCAGGGCTTCAGCCAGAAGGGACCCGACCCCTTGTCATCCAGTTACTACTACAGCTTGCCGCAGCTGCGCGTGAGCGGGCAGGTGGCCATCGGCAAGCAGCGCCATACGGTTCGCGGCGTTGCCTGGCTGGACCATGAATGGTCCAGCTCCATCATGGACGCCGCGGCGCAGGGCTGGGACTGGCTGGGTGCGAATCTCGACGATGGCGGTGCATTGATGGCGTTCCGGATGCGCACCGCCAGCGGCGAACGGCACTGGGCCGCGGCAACCTGGTCGAATGGGGTCGGCCCGCAGACGTTCGCACCTGCGCAGGTCGAATGGTCGGCGCTGCGCCGCTGGCGTTCGCCGCGCACCGGCATCGACTATCCGGTCGAATGGCGTGTGCGCATCGGCGAGCGCGTCATTCGCTTGCGTCCGCTCATGGACGATCAGGAGAACGACGCGCGGGGCAGCACCGGTACGATCTACTGGGAAGGCGCGGTACAGGTGCTCGATGAGCGCGACCAACCGTTGGGTCGCGGCTACCTGGAGCTGACCGGTTACGGAAAACGAGTCAGATTGTGACGCTCGCTCCCGCCGGATGGCGGGAGCCCGATCGCTGCCGGCAGTGCGTCAGACTTTCGCGCCCGGCTTCAACGTCCACACCTTGCACCAGCCGTCGGCATGCACCAGCTTGCCGGGAAAAAGATTGCAGGGGCGCCATTCGTCGCCTTCCTTGCCTTGCAGCTGCACGCAGTTCGAGCACTTGCTGCCGGGTTTGTACTGCGGGACCTTTGCGTCCGCGGCCGTTTTCGAATCGGGCGTATAGGCCATCGCCACCGCCGCCGGATCCTTTATGTCCACGTGCGGCGCGGTGCCCTGCGCTGCAGCCTGTTTGACCAGGCCGGCCGCGGGCACGGCGATCAAGCCGGCGAGGGCCGATTTCAGCAGGGTACGACGATCGACGGGGGACTCACTCATGATGAACCTCATTGCTGGCGAATGCTGGCGCGCGAATTCTAACGCGCCGCACGCTGCCTTTCGTGATGTTGTTGTCATGAGGCCGAGCGATGCAGTGCCGCCCGAGGTCGATTTTCAGCTTGCTGCAAGCAGCGGACGGCGCGCGACGATGATCCCGTCCTCATCGGCGTACAGCCAGTCGCCGGGACGGAAGGTCGCTCCTGCGAAACGTACGACGAGATCGCGTTGCCCCTCGTCGCGCTTGTCGGTTTTCAACGGCAGTGTCCCCAAAGCACGCACACCGAGCGGCATTCGCGCGAGCTCTGCCGCATCGCGTACGCAGCCGTAGACCACCGCGCCGCTCCAGCCATTGTCGACCGCTTTTTGCGCCAGCACGTCACCCAGTACGGCCCGACGCTTGGAACCGCCGGCATCGATGACCAGTACCCGTCCTGCGCCACGCTCCGCCACCAGATCGCGGACGCGCGAGTTGTCTTCGAAGCATTTGATGGTGGCAATGGCACCGGCGAAGCGCATGCGGCCGCCATAGCTCTGGAACAACGGTTCGCAGATCTCCAGCTCGTCGCCGTATTGGTCGCACAGATCGGCAGTCTTGAATTCCACGGATCTCATTCCTCGCAGGGGCCGGACTAGACGTCTGGCGCAGAAGCATCGCTGGCCGGGTCTTGGTCGTCGGCGCTGCGAGGCCGGGTGGCGGCTCGATTGCGATCCCGACGCCTCGGGTTCACCGATTAGTGTGCGCGAAGACGCTCCATCGGCCAACCGGGCAGGAGCGGGGTGCGGAGAGTACCGGCTGCCATGAAGCCGGCACCGGTTGCGACGACGGCCGCGCCCTGCGGATGGGACTGCTCGCGATGTCGTCGGCTATTTCGTGAGCTTGCCGACCAGGCGCGACAGCAGCGAATGGTTCTTCGGCAGTCTGCGTATCGCGCTCTCGGAGAGCGCAACCTGGCGCGCTTCGTCGAGCAGCTGCTCGTTCAGGCTTTTCTTCGGCAGCGCCTTGTACTTGCCGCTCGAGGCTGCCTTGGCGGAAGAGCGTTTGGCGGCGACGGCCGACTTGGCGGCCTGCTTCAGCGCCTTGTGCGACCCGGTCGAGACCGTCTTGAACGAGCCGCTGGCGGTGGCATTGAAGCTGCCGGTCGAGCCCGGGTCGGTCGACCGCGCCGGCGTCGGCACTTCCATGGTCACCGTCGGGATGATGGCCTTGGCCCGTTCACGCGCCTGACTGAATTCCACCACCTTGGCTTCGCTTCTGACGTTCGCCGCTCTGTGCGACGGCGCATCCTTGAAGCGCAGCTGTTCGGCGGCGCTGATCCGCAATACCGAAGGTGCCGCGAAGAACGTCTTCAGGTAGCCGGCCACCGCTTCGGCGGAGACCTGCTCGCGGAAGAAACCGATGCGCAGCGAATGCACGATCTTGCCGCTGCCGGCATTGGCCACCGAGTAGAGCCGGTAGGCTTCGAAAATATCCAGATGCGGCATGGCATCGAGATTGACCGGCTGGTCCGAGGCCGCCAGCTGGATGGCGAACCATTTTTCCTGCGAATCGTCGTTGAGCTCGGCGCTGGTCAAGGCGCGGATGGTCTGGGTGCTGTCCAGTTCCGGCGGCGGTCGGCTCGGATCGCGCGCCGAGCGTGGGATCGGCGGCACGGTGCGCATAGCGTCGTGTGCAGGAACTGCAGCCGGTGGTAGTGATGCCGCCTTGACCGTCGCAGCCGCTGGCTTCTGTGCCGCTTGTGATGCAGTGGCAGCGGGAGATCGCTTCGTGGTGGGCTGCACATCGACCGGCTCATGGCTGGGCGGAGCCGCAGCTTCGAGCGTCAGCGAAATCGCGGGGATGTCGACCCCTTTGCCGACGTGGAACGGTTCAGAGCGTGTCGTGACGACCGGCTCCTGGCTGGATGCTGCCGGCTCGCTGGCCAGCGTGAGCTCCATGACGAGGGCGGCTTTCGTCGACGCCGTGCCGGACTGCGATTCGACCGAGATCTGCTTCGCAGGCGAGGCGAGGGCGGTCGTCGCTGCAGCATTGGCCGGCGTCGCTAGTGTCGTTTTGGACGCAGGAGCCATGCTCGAAGCCGCTTTGTGCGCGCCAGTGATTGCCGACGTTGACGTTGCCGCAGGAGCCGTCGTTGCAGTCGCAGGTCCTGCCGCTTTCGATGCATGAGCTGTCGCCGGAGCTGCAGGCGTCGTTTCTTTCGCCGTGGCAAGGGCTGGCGGGCTTTCCGGTGCTGCAATCTTCGGAGTCGATGTGACCAGCGCCGCGCCGCGCGCGGCCATGGCAGATGCGGACGGTGATACGGCCTGCTTCGATGCCTGCTTCGAGGTTTCTTGCGCAGCGGGCGCAGTCATCTTCTCGACCAATGTCACCGGCGGTGCGGGGCGCCTTCCGGAAGCGGCGGTATCGGGCTGGAAGCTGCGCGCGAAGCGGCGATCGTCATCGGACAGGGAGGTGGTGAAGGCGGTCGGATAGCTGTCGCGCACCATGGCCAATGCCTGGTCGGCATCCTCCTGGCTGGTGAAGAAACCGAGTCGCAGGCGATGGCGTGTGCGTCCGTCTTCGCAGTGCGCCACCTGATAGAGCCGGTAGCTCTCCAGGCCGGGAATGACTTTCCCTGCCGTGGTGGCCGGTGCGATGGAGGTGCAGAGATTGATGACGAATAATGCCGAGCCGGACACGGGAGCGCCATCCGGCCCGAGCAGAGCTTCGCTGAAGCGAGGCCCGGCGGGCCCGGCGTGAACCTTGCTGGTGTTGTTTTCCACGAGTCCTTCCCCATCGCAACCGCAGCCAAACGCTCGAACCGGCGGCCGGTCGTGGAATCATTGCGCGGGGGGAACGACGTCATGCGCGAACGTTCGTTCCTCGAGAAGTGTCACGCTCAGTGCCGCTGTTGGATTGTTGAATCGGTGTTGTCCGAAGGCCCCTGGCCTGATTCGAACCTCGCCCGATGGCGGAACTGATGCCGCATCTCCTGCGGCTCGTGGCAACCCCGCTGTCCTGGGAATGATTCCGTTAGACCGGTAGCTTTGCGTCCTCGCCTTTCGACGAGTTTGCCTTTTGCACGCGCCGATTCTTCGGCAGCGTGCCGGGATAAGTCAAGCCTGGGCCGTGGATTGTCGGCTGAAGCCGACAGCTCCTTCGTTGGCCCGGATCGGGCCGGCCCTGTGGCTCGGGTTATGTCTCATCTGGGACGGGGCCGCGCTCATACGGCCATGCGCGTCCACGCTTCTTTGGTGGCGCTTGCAGGTTCGCCAGCCATGATGCGAGGCGCCAGTTGCGAGACGATGTGGACCTGTGCTGCGTCCGACAGGCCGAGTGCGCGCAGCGCGCCTTCCAGTCCGTCGATGAGCTGGCGCCGATCCGCTTCCGTCGGGCAGGAATCGCGCGCCAGCGACGCGAGCTCATCGCCTACGCTCTCGATGGTCTCCGCGATGGAGGGCGCAAACTCGCTCAGATCGCCGCGCAGACGCGCTGCAAACCGGAAGGAGTTGTAGGCGCAGCCATAGGCGCGGTTACGCAGCTTGAGATTCCTGAGCAGCCCCATCGCGCACCCTCGAAGAAACCGTGATTGAAGAAAGTGTGGAGTGCGTCGCACTCAACGTGGTGTGCGCTGGATCTCAAAAGTCGTGCACGCATGGCTGTTGCGTGGATACCGCATTACGGATCAATAGCCTGCTGAAAACACGGCGCGGGGAGAGAAAAAATTGCCGTGGATGCGTTGACAGGCGCCGCGCTTCGTGGGCGCGCGGCGACGCAACCGATCAGGCGCGGCCGACGTTGTGATCCGTCGGCGAGTGGAAATATTCGCTTTCGGTCGCGAACTGCCGCATCAGCTTGCGCAGTTCCTCGATCCGGCCTTCCGCGGTGCTGATGGGCAGGCATTCCTCGCATTCCGGATCCGTGCACGGCTGACGCGAGTAGAGCCAGTACTGCACCGCACCGGCCAGCAGACCGTCGGCGATGTCCCACACGTCGGCTTTCTGGTCGGTGTCGGCAATGCGGTTGCCCAGGTCCACGGCCTTGCCGAAGGCTTCGCTGAAGGGGTTGTCGGATTCCTGCATGGCTGCATGTCGCTGGAAATAATATGCGGCCATTGTAACCGCGCCGACGCGCCTTGAAGAGAAGCAGTCTCCTGCTTTACTGTCATCGGCCAACCGCTTGAACTGCCGAGGAAACAATGGCTGACGAACGCGATCTCGAGGCGCAGATGGATATTGCCGCCCTGTACCAGGAAGAACTCTTCACCGACCGCCGCGTGGGTGCCATCCGTCGTCTGACGCCGGTCAAGAGCGACGGTACCCCGGACGGCGAGCGTCCGACGCTGTTCGTCGGCCAGGCCGAAATCATGACCAACATGGGGCCGGTGCCCATCAACTTCGAGATTCCCGGCGCGACGCTGGCCGAGGCGGTGCAGGGCTTCGCCGAGGCCGCTGCCGCCGGCATCGAGCGCACCGTGCAGCAGATCCAGGAAATGCGTCGCCAGCAGGCCTCGCAGCTGGTCGTTCCCAGCGGCGGCATGCCGAATCTGGGCGGCGGCGGCAAGATTCAGATTCCGTAAGAGCGAACAGTAGCGACGGGCCGGCGCAAGGCCGTTCCGTACTTGCAACAGGCGTCAGCGGGAGTCGAGGGCGCCGTTGGCGCCTGTCTGCTTCCGGGACCCGGGTGCGACGTCAGAGGGGATCGGCAGCCGCCAGCGGCTGTGCCGCAGCTGCAGCCGTTTCCGACGCGTCCTGCACGCTCAACAGGGTGCCGTTCTCGTGGCTGATGGCGTCTTCGGTGTGCTTGTTCATCACCACGATGCTGATGCGCCGATTGATCGGGTTGTCCGGATGCGCCGGATCGAGCGGCACGCTGGAAGCCAGGCCGACGATGCGTCCGACCTTGTCCGTGGGCAGTCCGCCACCGACCAATGAGCGTCGTGCCGCGTTGGCGCGGTCCGCGGACAGTTCCCAGTTGCCGTAGTTGGGCCTGCCGTAAGGGCGGCTGTCGGTATGACCGCTGATGCTGATGCGGTTCGGCACGTTGTCGATGATGGTGGCCAGCTCGCGCAGGACGTTGTCGGTGAACGGCTCCAGCACCGCGCTGCCGAGCGGGAACATGGAACGGCGCTCGTGATCGATGATCTGGATGCGTACGCCCTCGGGCGTAACGTCCAGCAGAATCTGGTCCTTGAACTTCGCCAGCGACTCGCGTTGATCGATGGCTTCGTGCAGCTGCTCGACCAGCGCGTCGAGCCGTTCACGATCGAGCTTTTCGGCTGCGGCCTCCTCGGCTTGTTGCGCGGCCGCCTGCGCCTGCGCCGGGTCCACCTCGGTCGCGTCATTCTCGGGTGCGGCGTTGCGGTGCAGTTCCATCCCGCCGCCCAGCGCGATCAGGCTGGTGCTGGCGCCGCCGGGTCCGTTGGCCGCGGCCGCTGCGGTGGGACTCGCGCCCGGGATAGCCGAAGGATTGTTGAAATATTCGGAGATGGCGCCTTTCTGTTCCTGGGTGGTCGAGCCCATCAGCCACAGCAGCAGGAAGAACGCCATCATGGCGGTGGCGAAATCGGCGAACGCGACTTTCCACGAGCCGCCGTGATGGCCGTGCGCGTGCTTCTTGATGCGCCGGA
>JBDHQY010000016.1:0-12994 GCA_039807315.1 Steroidobacter sp.
GGAATACAACTGCACCGGAATATTGAGCAGACCGAACGAGACGGTGCCGTTCCAGATCGGACGCGCCATGTTCAGAACCTCCAGCCGGCGCCGTGCTGCAGCAATACGTCACGCACCTTGTCGAACTCGGATGCCTTGTCGAAGAAATGGTCCGCGCCGCACTCGTGGCTGGCACGGCGGTAGTCCTCGGTGGGGTAATTGGTGACCACGATGACCAGCTCGGGCCGGCTCATGCCGACGGCTCGCATCTGCTTGAGCAGACGGATACCGCTGCCACCGCGCAACTGGATGTCCAGGATCAGTACGCGCGGCTGTGAGCTGCGCACGCCATCGAGAGCTTCGGAGATTGCCTCCGCCTGCCCCACCACGCGTGCGTTCGGAATGTCGCCCACCGCCTCGACCAGCCGCTCGCGCACGGGCGGCGAATCCTCGACGATATAGATCGTCAGCTCGCCAGTATTCGCGACCTGCGGCGCTCCCAGGCCCTCACCGCTCGCAGAACAGGCCGCACGCTTGAGCACGCCGCTTGCCACGTCGGCTCGAATCCGGCTAGTCCACCAACTGGTTGCGAACGGCGTAGGCAGCGATCTCGGCATTGCTGCGCATGCCCATCTTCTCCAGGATGCGTGCGCGATAGGTGCTGACGGTCTTCACGCTCAGACCCAGCTCGTTCGCCATGACCGCCGGCGAAATGCCGTGCGCGATGCGCGTGAATACCTGCAGCTCGCGCTCGGAAAGCCGGTTGTGCAACGGCCCTTCTTCGTCGGACGCGCAATCGGAAGCCAGCAGCTCGGCGACGATGGGTGTGATGTAGCGGCGCCCCGTCCCCACCGCGCGCACGGCTTTGACGAGCTCCTCCGGCACGATCATTTTTGGCACGTAACCGTTGGCGCCGGCGCGCATCAGCCGCACCGCAAAGCTGCGTTCCGGGTGCATGCTGAGCACCAGGATCGCCAGCTCCGGCAATTCCTGCCGCAGCTGCTTCAGCAATTCGATGCCGCTTTGTCCCGGCAGGGTGATGTCGAGCACCACCACGTCGACCTTGATACCGCTGCGGAGCAGCTGCAGCGCTTCCTCGGCCGAGCCGGCTTCGCCGACCACCTGCAGGTCCTCTTCGTCGGCAAGCATCTCGCGTACGCCGGCGCGCAGGATTGCATGGTCGTCCACGATCAGCACGCCGATCCGCGGCTGAACGCTGGCATGAGTCTCTCGGATCTCGTTTTCTCTGGCGTTGAACATCAGGTGACAACCTCGGTGAGTTCACGGTCGATATCGCTCACTGCCAGGCCCTGCGCGCGATAGGCGTTGAGCCGGTTGTAGAGCGTCTTCAGACTTACCCCCAATAACGCCGCAGCCCGCGTCTTGTTTCCCCCACATTTCTTCAGGGTGGCGATGATCATCCAGCGCTCCGCGTCCGCCAGACGCGTACCCACTGGAATCCGCAGCATCTGCTCGTCGCCGCTCACCGGCAGCGCCAACGGCTGATCCACGGCGGTACGCAGATCGAGCTCGCGGTCGGCGGCGGCGATGAAGGCACGATGTACTGCGTTGCGCAGCTCGCGCACATTGCCGGGCCAGGAGTGCTGGTGCAGGCACAGCAGCGAATCGGCGGAGAAGCGCTTGCTGGCGACGGCTTCCGAATTCAGCACTGCCAGGAAGTAGCGCGCCATCAGCTCCACGTCATCGCCCCGTTCCCGCAGCGGCGGCACGACGATGGTGAACGCCGCAAGCCGGTGCAGCAGATCCGGACGCAGGCGCCCGGCCGCCACCGCGTCGCGCGGATCGCGGCTCGCCGACGCAATGACGCGACAGCGGATCTCGATTTCGCGGCCGTCGCCGGCGCGGGGAATGCGGCCCGATTCGAGCACTCGCAACAATTTTGCCTGCGCTGCAGACGACAGATCCGCAATCTCGTCCAGCAACAGCGTGCCGGCGCCGGCCCGTTCGAAATATCCCGGGTGCGTACCCACCTGCGACCAGGCGGCGTTGCCGACCGCGCCCAGACGCTCGTCGCCGCACAGTTCGGTTTCGAGCAGCTCCTGTGCCAGCGATCCGCAATGCACCACCAGCAGCGGCGCGCCGCTTTGCGGGCTCAGATCGTGCAGGCATCTGGCCACCAGCTCCTTGCCGCTGCCATGCTCGCCCACGATCAGCACGTTGCCACGCATCGCGGCGGCGCCCTGGATCTGCTCGAACAGGTCCTGCATGACGGCGGATTCACCCAGCAGTCCTTCGGCCGCACAGATCTGCGTTACCGCGAGCGCACCCGAGGCACGCAGAGAGGGATCGAAATCATTGTGCGCGCGAAGAGTGTTCGCCATTACTTGTCTCCATTTCAGCGCGTGCGTCGGGACCGGTGCCGACTCTGGGACCAATACATCCAGTCCCCTGTCTATCAGAAGGAATGCGGCCGCTTGAATCATCTGTGCCGCACCGTGCGTCAGGCCTCTCCTACACCGCGAGCTGCTGCACCGTGCCGGGAATGAAGGCATCGACGATCGTTCCACGGCCGAAGCGGTCCGCACCGACACGGACGACGCCCCCCACCTGGCGCATGCGTTCGCGCATGCCGACCAGGCCATGCGATTTCGCCCTGCCGGCGACGGCTTCCGGCATACCGACGCCGTCATCGATGATGCGCAGACGAATGCCGCCGTCCTCGCGCAACAGTTGCAACTTCACGCTCTTCGCCTGCGCGTGACGCGCCACGTTGGTAAGAGCTTCCTGCGCGATGCGATACAGGGCGATGGACCACGACGGATCCAGGTCGTCGAAATCCTCGACCGTGGTGACGTCGCAGGGCACGCCGGTGCGCCTGGAGAACTCGCGGCAATGAGAGCGCAGCGCGAACGCCAGACCCAGATTGTCCAGGTGACTGGGCCGCAGACCCTCGATCACTTCGTGCTTGAGCTCGACGGTTTCGGACAGCATCTGCAGCGAGCGCTGCAAGCGCTCGCGCAGATCGGCGCTCGCGCCGGGCAGGCGCTTGTTGATCCAGTTGAGGTCCATGTTGATGGCGGTGAGATTGCTGCCGAGCATGTCGTGCAGCTCGCGCGCGATCTTGGCTTTCTCTTCCTCGGCGACCCGGATCAGGTGCTGCGAAAGCTCCGCCAGCTCGCCGGTACGCTCCTCGACTTCGCGGTTCAGGTGTTGATTGGACTCGAGCAAGGCGTTTTCGGCCCGGGCCCGGGCCGCGATGTAGCGGCGCAGCAGCTTGTGCAGGCCGATCAGCACACCGACGGTCAGCACGGTGGTGAACACGGCGATGCCCACCGTCAGCCACATGTCGTGCAGAACTTCGTCGCGCAGCGCTTCGATCCGCATGTCCTCTTCCTGCATCATGCGCTCGACCAGCGCGCGCACCCGATCCATGCTGGCCGTGGCCCGGCCGGTGCCGACCACGTCCGCCTGGCCGGAGGCTCCGGGCTGCGGGGTATCCGAGATGGTCTGGCGAAGCCGCTCCACGGCCCCCGCCGTCATGGCTTCGAGCTCGTTCAGGTCCTTGATGCGCTGGTCGCGGTAGCGGCTTTCGACGGTCAGGTCGCGCAGCCGGCTGAGCTCGGTTCGCCAGGTGCGCGAGGCGCGGGCGAACGGTTCCAAGTAGGCTGTCTGGCCGGTCAGCAGATAGCCACGCTGACCGGATTCGGCGGTGGTGACGATGGATTGGAACGCGGTCAGCGAGCGCTTGATTTCATACGAGCGCGCATACTGCGCATTCGAATCCATCGTGCCGGCGGTATTGATGACCAGCAGCGTCGCATTCACCAGCAGCAGTGCAATCGAAGCCAGGGTCACGGCGACCACGGCCAGCGGCACGCGTGCGCTGCTGGCGGCCGGTCGTTGCGGGGCCGGTCGCTTGCGTTCTGCGGAGAGGTCGGCCTCACGGCTGTCCCCTCGCAGCACAGCGGAATGCGTTGCCATGAGCTGGACGTAACGTCCTGCCGCGGCCAGTGTTCCGCGCAGTCGAAAACGTGTTGATTTGTCGCACGGCGGCGACGCCGATCGCATGAGCGTGGCCACGACGACGCGCGCGCCGACGCCCCGGAACCTTGCATGTAACGGAACGTTATCGGCATACGGCGACCCGCCACCGGATACCAGTAACGAAGAGGATGAGTCATGAAATTCGACCAGCGATTGCACACCTTGCTGATGATTGCCGCCGCCGGGCTCGCGCTCACGGCCTGTCACAAAGCCGAGTCCCCCGCCGAAGTACGGCAGGATGTGGCCAAGGCGCAGGCCGAGGCGCAACGCGATGTGGCGGACGCGCAGGCAGATGCCCGGGAGCAGATGGCGGATGCACAGAAGGACCTGGCGGACGCCAGGGCGGATCATGATGCCGACGAGGTTGCCGATGCGGCGCGCGACGCCCGCAAGACCGGCGTCGATGAGCAGTTCAAGGTCGCCGTGGCGCAAGCCGAAGCCGATCATCGAGTGGCGATCGAGAAATGCGAAGCCTTGAGCGGCGATGCGCAGAAGGATTGCAAGGACCGCGCCGACCACGAGCTGCAACAGGCCAAGCAGCAGGCCGAGCAGCACCGTGACGGCGCGGGTTGAGAGCGGCTCGGGACGAACGACGTGGATGGCGAGCGGTTCGAGAACTGAACACAAGAACTGAAGATCGAGGAGATGACCATGGCCAGCAAACGATTAGCCGCCCTGATGCTCGCCGCGCTGATGAGCGGTTCGCTGATGGTCGCGTGCACCTCCACACCGCGCCAGCAATCCACCGGTGAGGCCATCGACGACGGTGTGGTGACAGCCAAGGTGAAGGCCAAGCTGATCGAGGATCCGGTCACCAAGGCGCACCAGATCAATGTCGACACGTTCAAGGGCGTGGTGCAGCTCAGCGGTTTCGTGGAAAGCGACCAGGCGCGGCTGCGGGCCTTGCAGATCGCGCGTCAGGTGAACGGCGTGAAGCAGGTCAAGGACAGCATGCAGATCCGCGGCTCCACCTGATCCGACTCGGTCGGGGCTGAGCATCGGGGCGGGTGCCGCAAAGCGCCCGCCCTTTTTCGTCGCTGCGGAACTGCGCTGCCGTGAAAGGCACGCGCGAACGGTCCTGTCTGCTGCTTGCCGACACGGCGTATACTTGCGGTCGGTCCGACCGGCCGTAACCCCAAGACAACGAGGATCCGACATGATGCAGAGCCGGAAATTTTCCAGTGCAGCGCTGGCCACCGCCGCGGCGTTGCTGTTCTCCGCGGCGCCGCTCAGCGGCGCGCTCGCCGCCGATGCGGCGAAAGTGAAATGCGAAGGCGTCAATGCGTGCAAGGGCAAGAGCGCCTGCTCCACGGCCACCAGTGCCTGCGCCGGTCAGAATGCCTGCAAGGGCCAGGGCTATCTGCTGCTGACCAAGGTCGAGTGCGATCAGGCCAAGGCCCAGCTGGAGCAGGAAAAGAGCTGACGGATTCGCGCATGCGCGGCGCTTCATTGGGTTTCGGGCTGGGCCTGCGGCCGGTGCACTATGAAGCGCTGCTCGGCCCGCACCTCGGCAGCGTCGCCTGGCTGGAAGTGCTGACCGAGAACTATCTGGTTCCCGGCGGCCGGCCGCTGCACTATCTGGAGCGGCTGCGACCCCACTACCCGTTTGCGCTGCATGGCGTCTCCCTGTCGATCGGCGGCGCCGACCCGCTCGATATCGGCTATCTGCGCGAAGTCAAGGCGCTGGCGCAGCGCTTCGCGGCCGCGTGGATTTCCGATCACCTGTGCTGGACCGGCGTCGACGGCACCCGTCTGCACGACCTGATGCCGTTGCCGTACACCGAGGAAACGCTGCGGCACGTCGTGCAGCGCGTGACCCAGGTCCAGGAGATCCTCGGGCAGCGGCTGCTGCTGGAGAACGTTTCCAGCTACCTGAACTATGCGCATTCGGCAATGACCGAATGGGAATTCCTCGGCGAAGTCGCCGAGCGCGCCGACTGCCTGCTGCTGCTGGATATCAACAATGTGTACGTCAGCAGCGTCAATCATGGTTTCGATCCGCTCGAATACCTGCGCGGCGTACCGCTCGAGCGCGTCCAACAGTTCCATCTGGCCGGGCACAGCCGCCACGTCGGCTGCGATGCCGCTTTTCTGATCGACACGCACGATGCGCCGGTGGCGGAAGAAGTGTGGCGATTGTTCGCCGCGGCCGTCGCGCGCTTCGGCCAGGTCGCCACCATGATCGAGCGCGACGACAAGATTCCCGAGCTGCCGGTGCTGCTGGAGGAGTTGGCCAGAGCACGCGCCATCGCCGATGCGAGCGCGGCACGGGCGGCATAGCTATGAACCTGATCCAGCTGCAACGCGCATTCCAGCGTCACGTGCTGCATGGAGACGGCAGCGTTGCAGTGACGATCAACGAATCCGACCAGGTATCCGTGCGGCTGCGACTCGCCGTTTATGCCGACGCATATCGCCTGCGTCTGATCGAGGCACTGGCGCACAACTATCCTCGTCTGCAGCAGCTGCTCGGCGCAGAAGGATTCGACGCGCTGGCGCGCGGCTATCTCGAAGAGCATCCATCGCGCAGCGTCTCGGTGCGCTGGTTCGGCGAGCGGCTCGCTGCGCATCTGGGCGAGCGATATCCGGATCAACCTTGGCTCGCCGAGCTGGCAAGTTGGGAATGGGCGATCGCCGCGGCCTTCGATGCCGCCGACGCGGCGCCACTGGACGAAGCCGCGCTGGGCGAGCTCGACCCGGCGGATTGGTCCACGTTGCGGTTCCGCTTTCACCCCTCGATCCGGCGCCTGCGCCTGCATACCAACGCGCCCGCGCTCTTCAAGGCCTTGTCCGATGAAGTCGCCGTCCCGTCCCCCGCGAGGTCGCAACAGCCGCAGCAATGGCTGGTCTGGCGCCAGGAATTGATACCTCGCTATCGCTCGCTGCCGGACGACGAAGCGGCGGCTCTCGACACCCTCATTGCGCAAGGTACGTTCGGCGAGGCCTGCGAAGCATTGTGCGATTGGCACGAGCCCACGGCCGTGCCGGCGCAGATCGCCCGGATGCTGCGGACCTGGCTCAGCGAGGCCGCAATCGTCGCGCTCGCGCGCTGATCGGGCGTGTGTTTGCTAACATGAAACGCCTTTTCCAGCGCTACGCTGTCTGTTCGTAACTCGAGCACCAACTGCAGGCACGTCATGTCCTACGTATTCCCGGCCGAGCTGCCTTCCGTCGAGATTCAGGGTCGCAAGGAGCGCTTTCCCGTCCATCGCATCTACTGCGTCGGACGCAACTACGCGGCACATGCCCGCGAGATGGGACACAGCCCCGAACGCGAGCCGCCGTTCTTCTTCACCAAGCCGGCGGACAGCATCGTGCCCAACAACGCCACGATCCCCTATCCGTCACGCACCGCGAACCTGCACCACGAAATCGAGCTGGTGGTCGCAATCGGCAAGGGCGGCCGCGACATACCCGTGGCGCAGGCGCTCGAGCACGTATTCGGTTACGCGGTCGGCAACGATCTGACCCGGCGCGACTTGCAGTCGCAGGCGAAAGACCTGGGCCGGCCATGGGACACCGCGAAAGGCTTCGACAACGCCGCGCCGATCACTGCCATTCAGCCCGCGGACGCGGGCACCTATCTGCAGCGGGGCCGGATCTGGCTCAAGGTGAACGGCGAGCTGCGCCAGCAGGGCGATCTGGCCGATCTCATCTGGAGCATTCCGGAAATCATCGCCGAGCTGTCCACACTGTTCGATCTCGCGCCCGGCGATCTGATCTACACCGGTACGCCGGCCGGCGTCGGTCCGGTCAAGCCCGGCGACCGTATCGAGGGCGGTGTGGACGGGCTCGAAACGCTCACCACCGTCATCGCCCGCTAGCCGCGAAGGGCGTCATGAAGCTCTACACCTACTACCGCAGCTCTGCCGCGTTTCGCGTGCGCATCGCGCTGAATATAAAAGGACTGAAGTACGACTCGATTCCCAAGCACTTCGCCAAGAACGAGCATCGCGCCGCGGATTATCTATCGCTCAATCCGCAAGGTCTGATTCCGGCGCTGGACAGCGACGGGGCGGTACTGTCGCAGTCCATGGCCATCATGGAATACCTGGATGAACAGTACCCGCAACCAGCCCTGCTGCCGGCGGATGCGCTCGGCCGAGCGCGGGTGCGCTCGATGGCGCTATCCATCGTCGCGGACCTGCATCCCCTCAACAACCTGCGCGTGCTGAACTATCTGCGCCGTGAGCTCAAGCTCGACGACGCCGGCATCAACACCTGGTATCGCCACTGGGTCACGACCGGCTTCCACAGCCTGGAGCAGCTGGCGGGCACGTATTCGACCAGCGGCCGCCACTGTTACGGCGATTCCGTATCGCTGGCCGACATCTGCCTGGTGCCGCAGATGTACAACGCGCGCCGCTTCGAGACCGACCTGAAGCCGTTCCCGAAACTGGTCGCCATCAGCACCCATCTGGAATCGCTGCCCGAGTTCGCGGCCGCCAGGCCGGAAGTGCAGCCGGACGCGGCTTAGGGAGATCCGGCTTGCCCGCGCAGGCAGTGCGGGAATCCGTTCCGGCGGCGCGGCGGCTCCGAGTCGAAGCGACGAGCAAACCCAGGCGTCTGGCGTGGCTCAGTGGCGGCTGCTGGCCAGCGTCGAACCCGCCTCGGCGGCCTCCATCCACTTTCTGACGCGCGATGCGTCGGCGACGCGCGTCAGTTTGCCGAAGGAGTTCAGCAGCACCATGATCACCGGGCGATCCTGGATCATGGCCTTCATCACCAGGCAACGGCCGGCCGCGTTGGTATAGCCGGTCTTCTGCACCAGGATGTCCCAATCCGGCTTGTTCACCAGCGAATTGGTGTTGCGATAGCCGAGCTTGCCGCGGCCGACCACGATCTCGTGTTCCCGGTCGGTCGAATAGGCGCGGATGACCGGATCGCGGGCGGCCGCGTTCACCAGCTTGATCAGGTCCTCGGGGCTGGCCACGTTCTCATCCGACAGCCCGGTCGGATCGGAGAAATGCGCATGTTTCATGCCCAGCGCGCGTGCCTTGACGTTCATGGCGGGGATGAATGCCTCGATGCCGCCGGGATAGCTGCGGCCGAGCGCGTGCGCGGCGCGGTTCTCCGAGGACATCAAGGCCAGGTGCATGAGTTCGCCGCGCGTGAGCGTGGTGCCGATGGGCAGGCGCGAGGCGTCGCCCTTGTCGGTGGACCGGTCCTGGCTGCTGATCTTGATCGGCTCGTCCAGCGGCAGCTTGGCGTCCAGCACCACCAGCGCGGTCATCAGCTTGGTGATCGAGGCGATGGGTGCGGGCACATCGGCGTTCTTCGACAGCAGCACCGAAGAGTCGCGCCCGTCGATCACCAGGATGGAGTTGGAGCGCATGGCCGGCAGGCCGGCGCCGGCTTTGGAATGCGCCGCGCCGGAGGCGTGTGCCGCCTTGGTCTTGCTAGCGGCAGTTTTGCTTGTGGCGGACTTGCCCGCGACAGCCGTGGTCGACGCGGCGCAGAGCGCGTGGGCCAGCAGCAGAACGGGTACCGACAACCATAACGAGATTCGTCCCCGACCGATTGAAAGCATGCCCGTTCCGTTTTTCGAGTTGGCCTTTGTGAAGCGAAGTATGCCTGGGTTCGCGCCCGGGGTGACCAGGCTTTGTCGGTTTTAATTGACGAGCATCACATCTGCCTGCGCATTGCGGCTCCCGCGACTGGCCGGAAGGTGGATCGCGTCTTCGACGCTGCTCCCGTTTCGATACGCATGCCGCGCCGGACTCACCCGCCTTTGCCTTGTACCGAGGTGGCTCGCTGCACTCATAGGTCATGGTGAAAACGCTTCGGGTCCGGGTCCTTCCTCGAAGGCACGCGGAATGCGCCCAGGCGCAATCAGCGCTGCCAGCCGCTCCCCCATTTGCGTCCGAATCCGGCTAGTCTCGATCATGACGCGGGCGTATGGTCGGGCGCATGAACGACATTCATGGCCTGGATCGCAGCGCGCTCGAACGGGCTCGCCTGAGCCGCGATCCGCGTTTCGACGGCAAATTCTTCATCGCGGTGACTTCGACCGGCATCTATTGCCGACCGATCTGCCCCGCGCCCACCTCCAAGAGCAGCAACGTGCGTTACTACGCGACTGCCGCCGCTGCGGCCGAGGCCGGCTTTCGTCCGTGCCTGCGCTGCCGTCCCGAAGCGGCACCGGGCACGCCGGCCTGGCTCGGAACGTCCGCAGTGGTCCGTCGCGCGCTGCGCCTCATCCAGGATGGAGCGCTGGACGCAATGTCGGTGGACGAACTGGCGCTGCGCGTCGGTATCGGGCCACGTCATCTGCATCGCCTGTTCATCCGGCATGTCGGCGCGTCGCCGATCGCCGTGGCGCAAACGCGCCGCTTGCATTTCGCCAAGCGGCTGCTCGACGACACGGAGCTGCCGATCACACAGATCGCGTTGGCTGCGGGCTTCGGCAGCCTGCGCCGCTTCAACGCCACGTTCCAGAGAACGTATCGGCGTGCGCCACGCGAACTGCGCCGCCAGCACGGCAATCGCAGCACCCTGGGTGCCGACGAAGTCGCACTCAAGCTCGCCTTCCGGCCGCCATACGATTGGGCTCACCTGAGCGGCTTCCTGGCGACGCGGGCCGTACCGGGAGTCGAACGCGTGGACGAACACGGCTATGCAAGAACGGTCGCCTTCGAGAACGGCCATGCCATCGTCGGTATTCGTCCGCTCGACCGCGAAGACGCACTCGAACTTCGCGTATACGGCGCACCGCCCGCGGCGCTGTTCCAGATCTCGGCCGCCGCACGCCGCATGTTCGACCTCGCAGCGGATCCGACTCGCATCGCAGCGACATTCCAACCGGACCGCCTGCTGTCGCGTCTGGTACGCACTCATCCCGGTTTACGCATCCCCGGCGCCTGGGATCCGTTCGAATGCGCGGTGCGCGCCGTACTCGGACAACAGGTGAGCGTTGCCGCTGCACGCACCCTGGCCGCCCGAGTGGTCGCACGCGTCGGCCGCCCCATCGACGAAAACAGCAGCGGACTGACCCACTTGTTTCCAACGGCAGCCGCGCTTGTCGACGCGAACCTGGATGGACTCGGCATTACCGGCGCCCGGATCGCTGCATTGCATGCCCTGTCGCGCGCGGTACTCGAAGGCCGAGTCGATTTCAGCGCCAGCGTCGAGGAAGCAACCGCGGCCCTTGCATCGTTGCCCGGCTTCGGCGCGTGGACGGCCCAATACATTGCGCTGCGCGCGCTGGGTGAACCGGATGCATTCCCATCGGGCGATTTGATATTGCGGCGCATGGCCGCACCCGAGGGCACGCCGCTTACATTGCGTCAGCTGGAAACGCGTGCCGAGCAATGGCGGCCCTGGCGCGGCTACGCGGTGCTGCATTTGTGGCGCGCGGCCAGCGCCATCCACGCAGCAAAACCCGCAACTTCCGCGTCGCGGCGCAAAGGTCCATCGTCCTCGGCGTCGCCCGGCCGGAGGATCCGGCCATGACCATTGCCGCATCGTTCGAGAATTTCCTGAACCAGGCCCTTTTGACCAGACCGCTCATCAACGAGTTTGGAGAGCCACGCGCGTTGGCCTCCATCGCGCAGACATCTTCCCACATCGAAGACAACAATCTGCACATCTCGGCGCTGCGCCACCAGGAACGTGCGTGCAAAGTGCTCGACTGAATTGATGTGGAAAAAAGATGCCGCGGGTGTCGCGGCATCTTCAGCATCGGGCAGGCAGTGGTTTGCGGTCCAGCTGCCGGACAGCGACGACACAATGTCGTCACCGCCTCGAGCCGTCGCTATCGATTGGGCGGCGGAGAGCCGGGGGACGGCGGAACGGTTTCGCCCGAATCCGGATTGGCGGGTGGCGCCTGCTCGTCCGGCGGCACTTCGGTGCTCGGTTGTTCGGTCGGCGGCGCCGGCACTGCTTCCGGAGGCGGCGGCGTCTGCGACGGCTGCTCCATCGGTGGCATGGTGGCGCTGTCGCTGGTGTCGCTGGCGTCGTGCTTCTTGCAGCCGCCCAGCCCCATGGCGAGAGCTGCTGCACATAGAACGATCAATGCACGCATGGTCATCTCCTGAACTGGCTTGAAATCGCTGACACCGGCCGCAGCGGCCGGTCTTCCGAGTAAGGCAGACGCGCGGCACATAGTTCCCTAAGCGCGCGCCCGGTATGTCAACGATATGTCAACGCCATGTGCAGCGAAGCGCAGGCATCACGCTCGCGACTGCAGCAACTTCTCCACCGCAGCCAACTGCACGCACACGGCAACACCTTCGGCGGCCTGCGCCACTTCGGCGAGATCCGGAAAGCTCGGCGCGATGCGGATCGTGCGATCGTGCGGATCGTTCCCCAGCGGATGCGTTGCGCCGGCCGGCGTGAGCTCCACGCCGGCTTGCTTCGCCAGCTTCACCACCTGCTTGGCGCAGCCATCGGCAACATCCAGCGTGATGAAGTAGCCGCCCTGCGGCGTGGTCCAGCTTGCAACACCGCCACCGGCTTCGGCACCACTGCCGAGATGCTGCTCGAACACCGTCAGCACCTTGGAGAACTTCGGCGCCAGAATCGCGCGGTGCCGCTCCATCAACCTGGTGATGCCGTCGGTATTGCCGAGCAGTCGCAGATGACGCAGCTGGTTCACCTTGTCGCCGCCGATGGTGCGCTTCTCGATGCGCTTCAGATACCAGGCCACATTGTCCTGCGAGCCGGCGAACACTCCGACACCGGCCCCGGCGAACGTCACCTTCGAGGTCGAGCCGAAGATGAAGGCGCGATTCGGATTGCCGTGCCGTGCGCACGCCGCGTCGATGCTGGCGATCTCGATGCGCTCGTCCGTGAGGTGATGCACGGCGTAGGCGTTATCCCAGAACAGCCGGAAATCGCGCGCCGCGGTCGGCATTTTCGCCAGCCGCTCGATGGTCTCGTCCGAATACACCGTGCCGGTGGGATTGCTGTACTTGGGCACGCACCACATGCCCTTGATCTGCGGATCCTGCGCCACCAGCCGTTCCACCACCGCCATGTCCGGACCCTGCTCGGTCAGCGGCACGGCGAT
>JBDHQY010000495.1:0-2562 GCA_039807315.1 Steroidobacter sp.
TCTGCCACTCATCGCGCGCATGCTGGCGCGCCGCTTCGTCAGCAGGGTCGATCTGACTCAGCTCGGCCTCCAGACTGCCGCCGAGCACGATGTCGGTGCCGCGGCCGGCCATGTTGGTCGCGATGGTCACGGCGCCGGGCCGGCCGGCCTGCGCGACGATGCTGGCTTCACGCTCGTGCTGCTTCGCGTTCAGCACCTGGTGCGGAATCCTTTCCTTCTCCAGCAGGTCCGCCAGGTATTCGGAGGTCTCGATGGAAGTGGTACCCACCAGCGCCGGCTGGCCGCGCGCCACGCACTCGCGCAGATCTTCGATGATGGCGTCGAACTTGTCCTTGGCGGTCAGGTACACCAGGTCCGGCTGGTCCTTGCGGATCATCGGCCGGTGGGTCGGGATGACCACCACTTCCAGGCCGTAGATCGACTGGAACTCGAACGCCTCGGTGTCGGCCGTGCCGGTCATGCCACCCAGCTTGGAATACATGCGGAAGTAGTTCTGGAACGTGATCGAGGCGACCGTCTGGTTCTCCTCGCGCACGCGCACGCCTTCCTTCGCTTCCACGGCCTGATGCAGGCCGTCCGACCAGCGGCGGCCGACCATGGTGCGGCCGGTGAACTCGTCGACGATGATGACTTCGCCGTTGCGCACGATGTATTCGACATCGCGGTGATACAACGCATGCGCGCGCAGCGCTGCGTTCAGGTGGTGCATCAGGCGGATATTGCCCGCGTCGTACAGGCTTTCATCGGGCTTGAGCAGGCCCGCGGCCAGGATCAGCTCCTCGGCATGTTCGTGGCCGGTGTCGGAGAGATGGACCTGGCGGGTCTTCTCGTCCGCCCAGTAGTCGCCCTCGCCTTCCTCGCTCTCCTGGCGCTTCAGCTTCGGCACCAGCTGGTTGATCCTGACGTAGAGCTCGGTGCTTTCCTCGGCCGGGCCGGAAATGATCAGCGGCGTGCGGGCTTCGTCGATCAGGATCGAGTCCACTTCGTCGACGATGGCGTAGGAGAGCGCGCGCTGCGCGCGATCCTCCAGCCGGAACGCGAGGTTGTCGCGCAGGTAATCGAAACCGAACTCGTTGTTGGTGCCGTAAGTGATGTCGGCGGCGTAAGCGGCGCGCTTCTCCTCGGCGGACTGCCCGCTCTTGATGACGCCGACGGTCAGGCCCATGAAGCGGTGCACCTGCGCCATCCAGTCGGCGTCGCGCTGCGCCAGATATTCGTTCACGGTGACGACGTGGACGCCCTTGGACGGTAGCGCGTTCAGATAGGACGGCAGCGTCGCCACCAGCGTCTTGCCCTCGCCGGTGCGCATTTCGGCAATCTTGCCGGCATGCAGCGCCATGCCGCCGATCAGCTGCACGTCGAAATGGCGCATTCCCAGAACGCGCCGCGCCGCTTCGCGGACGGCCGCAAAGGCTTCCGGCAGCAGCTCGTCCAGCGTCTCGCCCTTGGCCAGACGCTCACGGAACGCCACCGTCTTGGCCTGCAGCTGCGCGTCGCTCAATTCCTTGAAACCGGGCTCCAGGGCATTGATACGGCTGACATTCCTGGAATAGCCGCTGAGAATCCGCTGATTGCGGCTGCCGAACAGTTGGCTGAGCCAATTCGCCACGCTGAAACTCCGGTGGGTCGGGAAAGGTTCGCGATTGTACACGCCACCCTGCGGCCGGAACGTCGGGGCCAGAGGCGCTGGCCCTACGGTTGAGGCCGTGAACGCCAAAAACAAGCCGACGGCGGGATTTATCGAGGAAAGGTCAGACCGCGAGCGGGATTAAGAGTTCGTCACGCGCCCCGAGTGACGCGAGTCCCGGCCGGTCCCGCCGATCCGGCTCGATCCGCGGATCTTGGGGCGCGCCTACGAGCGGAAATCCGTGATGGGCTACTGACGGATGAAGCTCATCGGATCGACCGCCCGACCCTGCTTCAATACCTCGAAATGCAGGTGCGGGCCGGTGGAACGGCCGGTGGAGCCCATCAGGGAGATGGCCTGGCCCTTCTGAATGGTGTCGCCGGGCGCGACCAGCAGGCGCTGGTTGTGCGCGTAGCGGGTGACGTAGCCGTTACCGTGATTGATCTCCACGGTCTTGCCGTAGCCGAACCGCTCCTTGGCGTAAGTCACCACGCCCGCAGCGACGGCGACCACCTGCGAGCCGGCCGGACCGGCGAAATCGATGCCGCGATGGTAGACATTGCGACCGGTGAACGGGTCGGTGCGCTGGCCGAAATAGGAGGAGATCCAGCCCTGGGTCACCGGACGGCCGCCGGGCACGATCTGGCGGCTCAGGTTACGGGTCGAGATCAGGCTTTCCAGCACGCTCAGCTGGCGTTCGCGGTCCTTGATCTGACGCGCCAGGCCATCGAGCATGTCGGAGATATCGGGAGAGGCGACCAGTGCGCCTTCGACCAGGCTCTCGGGGCCGCCCACCGCCGGGACGCTGTCGAAGTTGAATTCGCCCTTGTCCAGGTGCGCCATTTCCGTCAGACGCCGACCCAGCGCGTCCAGGCGGATCACGTGGGCATTCATCTGGCCGACGCGGCTGGCGAGCGCGTCCAGGCGGTTCTGCA
>JBDHQY010000496.1:0-2561 GCA_039807315.1 Steroidobacter sp.
GGACTATGCGACCCGGGCAAAGGAAACGCTGGAGCAACGATCGCCTTTGTTGGCAATCGACAAGCTTGACCGCAAAACGCCGGTGTTGATCCTGCAGGGCTCTGCCGATACCCGGGTTCCAGCAAAGGACTCCCTGGCGATGGCCGGCAGGCTCCAGGATCTGGGTATGACCTACAAACTGATCATCTATCCCAACGGTGATCACGGACTATCCACATTCAGGGAAGACGTGCACAAGCAGCTGTCGATGTGGTTCAGGACCTATCTTTCCGGCGAGCAACCGCCGCGTTGATCCCACACGTCTGGCCTTAGGCGTCAGCGACGCTGATCGTCCGCGCTCGCATATGTAAAGGCCATATCCGAGCAGGCGTGCCTCTTCGCTAGCACCCTCCCTCCAAGGGTGAATATGGAATTGTTCCCGCAATTCATCCCGGCCAAGCGTCCTGCTGCGCTTACGAAGCGCAACCTGCGCCACACCTTAAGATTTCGTAATCATCAGTATAATAACAATCGGTATTATATTTCATGAGATCAATATCATGGACCGCATACGCAACCTCGGCTTTCTCATCAAGGACATCGGCAGGCTGTACACGCGGCTGTTCGAGCGGCAGGCGCAGCATCTGGGCGTCAGCCTGGCTGAATGCAAGGTACTGACCTATCTGACACGCCATGCCGGCGCGAGCCAGATCCAGCTGGCGGAACTCACCGGCATCGCCCCGATGAGCCTGGTACGCATCCTGGATCATATGGAGGCCGACGGCTCGATCGAGCGGCGCCAGCACCCGACGGACCGGCGCGCCCGCCAGCTCTATCTGAACGACAAGGCCCAGCCCACGCTGGATCAGCTCTGGAAGATCAGTGATCAGGTCCGGGCGCAAGCGCTCGCAGGCGTCAGAGCCGAAGACCGCGATCTGCTGATCAACCTGCTGGAGCACGTGCATTCGAATCTGCTTGGCGCCGAGCAGCAGGCACTGAACGACACTGACAAGCATGCGACGGCAAAACAGCACGTGCCGCGACGGCCGGTCAGCGCTACGAAAGCGAAACGCCCTCGATCCGCTCGGTCCTGATCCTCTCCACTTCTCTTTCTCTGCATCCCGAGATCCTTTCGCATGAATGCCGTGGTCAAGGAACCTGTGTCTGAAACTGCCGCCAACGATGCAGGCATCGCCGCCAGCGCCCCCACGACGGCTCCTCTTTCGTGGCGCCAGAGACTGCGTCTGCCGCTGCTCATTGCGGGCCCGCTGGCCATCCTGGCTGCGGCCGGTTATTTCTACCTGGTCGGCGGCCGCTACGAATCCACCGACGATGCCTATGTGCGCGCCGCGCAGGCCAGCATCAGCGCCAATATTCCCGGCCGCGTGGTGGAAGTGGCCGTTCGCGAGAATCAGTCGGTGCAACGCGGCCTACTTCTGTACCGCCTGGATGACGCGCCCTATCGAATCGCCGTATCCGAGGCTCAGGCGCAATTGGGCAAGGCGCAACTACAGGTCGAAGAGCTGAAGGCGGCATACCGCCAACGCCAGGCGGATCTCGCAGCCGCGCAAGACACATTGAACTACCGTCTGAGCGAAGTGCGCCGTCACCAACACCTGCTGACCAAAGGCATCGCGTCGCAGGCGCAGTTCGATGCGGCCACCCACGCGCGCCAGAGTGCGGAACAGCAGTTCTACGGTGCTCAGCAGCAAGTTGCGGCGGCATTGGCTGCCCTGGGTGGCAACCCCGATATTCCTCCGTCTCAGCATCCGTATGTGATGGCGGCGCAAGCACAGCTCGACCATGCGCAGCTGAATCTTTCCTACACGTCGGTGTTTGCCCCGCAGGACGGCATCGTGACGCGTGTCGACCAGCTGCAGGTGGGCGACTACGTCAACGCCTCGCAACCGGTGTTCGCCCTGGTGTCGAACAGCGAGGTCTGGATCGAGGCGAACTTCAAGGAAGTGCAGCTCGCGCACATGCGTCCGGGACAGACAGCCGAAGTCACTATCGATGCGCGATCCGGAAGAAAATTCCGCGCGACCATTGCGAGCCTGAGCCCGGGGACCGGCAACGAGTTCTCGGTATTGCCCGCCGAGAATGCCACCGGCAACTGGGTGAAGGTGGTGCAGCGTGTGCCGGTACGGCTCGATCTGGATGAGCGGGATGCCGCAATCCAGCTGCAGTCCGGCCTGAGCGCGCAGGTAGAGGTCGACACTCAATATCGCCGGCATCTGTTCGGCGGCGAACGCAGCCTCGTGACCGCAAGCCGTTGAGCATCGTGTCCAGCGCGCACGCGCCAACCAAGGTTGCGTATCACGGACTGATTACCGTATCCGTGATGCTGGCGACCACGATGCAGTCGCTCGACACGACGATCGCCAACGTCGCCCTGCCGCACATCCAGGGCAGCATCGCGGCCACCCAGGAACAGATGACCTGGGTACTGACCTCCTACATCGTGGCGGTCGCCATCATGACGCCGCTGACGGGCTGGCTGTCCGGCCGCTTCGGCCGCAAGAAAGTCTTTCTCGCTTCCATTGCCGGCTTTACCATCGCTTCGGTGCTCTGCGGTCTGGCGC
>JBDHQY010000017.1:0-12984 GCA_039807315.1 Steroidobacter sp.
GTGGTGATTGGGTTAATGCTGTTTTTCTTCATTCGCGGCGGCGACGCGGTGTTCGCGATCGCTCGGCCGCTGATCCCGATGAAGGAGGCGCTGCAGGTGCGGCTGTTCGATCATCTGGGCGCGGTGACGCGCGCCATGGTGCTGGGCACCGGGTTGACGGCGTTGATCCAGGGCACCCTGGTCGGCATCGCCTTCCTGATCGGCGGCCTGCTGCTGCCGCTGGCGTTCGCCGTGATCGCGCTGCTGACTTCGCTGCTGCCTTTCGGCGGCACCGCGCTGGTCTGGGTACCCGCGGCGCTGGTGCTGGCGTCGCAGGGACGCTGGGGCGCCACCCTGTTCATGCTGCTGTGGGGCGCGATACTGGTCTCGCTGGTCGACAACGTGGTGCGTCCCATGCTGGTCTCCGGCCGCGCCAACGTCGGCACATTGACCATCTTCATCGGCGTGCTCGGCGGGCTGGCCGCCTTCGGCGCCATCGGCCTGTTCCTGGGACCGGTGGTGCTCGCCCTGATCATCACACTCATCCGCTTCATGCTCGAACTGCGCCGCAACGAAACGACGTCACCGCCATCCGTATGACTCATAGCCTTCGCATTGCCACCCGCCAGAGCCGGCTCGCGCTCTGGCAGGCCGAACACGTTGCCGCGCGCCTGCGCCAGGCTCACCCCGGCCTGGAAGTCGTGCTGGTGCCGATGACCACCACCGGCGACAAGGTGCTGGACCGGCCGCTGGCCCAGGTCGGCGGCAAGGGACTGTTCATCAAGGAGCTGGAAGTCGCGATCGGCGAGAGTCGCGCCGACATCGCCGTGCATTCCATGAAAGACGTGCCGACCGAGCTGCCGCCGGGCATGACCATCGCTGCATTCCTGCCGCGCGCCGATGCGAGGGACGCCTTCGTTTCCCCGCGACACGCGAGCTTCCAGGCGCTGCCGCCAGGCGCCCGCGTCGGAACGTCGAGCCTGCGTCGCCAGTCGCAGCTGAAAGCGCTGCGACCGGATCTGCAGATCCTGCCACTGCGCGGCAATGTCGATACGCGGCTGCGCAAGCTCGATGAGGGACAGTACGACGCCATCATCCTGGCCGCCGCCGGCTTGAGCCGGCTGGGGCTGGACCAGCGTATCGTGCAGCATCTGGACTTCGACGATTCGCTGCCGGCCGTGGGGCAGGCCATCGTCGGCATCGAATGCCGCAGCGACGCGCCGGATGTCATCGCGCTGCTGCGCGCGCTGGACGATCCGACCTCGCACTGCTGCTGCGAAGCCGAACGTGCCTTCGCGCGCCGGTTGCAAGGCAGCTGCCAATCGCCGATTGCCGGTTATGCCGAGCTGCACGGCGATGAGCTGAAGCTGCGCGGCGTGGTCGGCTCGGAGGACGGTCGTACCATCTACCGAGGCAACGCTCAGGGAGCCGCTTCCGATCCGCAAGCACTCGGCGTCCAGCTCGCCGACCGGCTGCTCGCCGCCGGCGCGTATGTGCTGCTTGCCGCGCAGCGGGCCGCATCGACAGAGCACGCGCCTTGATCCCGGCCGTCATCCCACCCTTGACCGGCCTGGCCGTGCTGGTAACACGCCCGGCCCCGCAGGCCACGCTGCTGGCCACCAGCATCCGGGAGCTCGGCGGCGAAGCGATCGTGCAGCCGGCCATCGAGATCCAGCCGGTCGCCGCTGGCGCCGTCGCCGGTCATCAGCTGGTGATTTTCGTCAGCGTCAATGCCGTCGAACACGGAGCACGGTACATCCAGAAGAGCGCCGGAATGCGCATCGCCGCCATCGGCAAGGCCACCGCCGCCGCGCTGGCGGCCATCGACATGCCGGCGGACATCGTGCCGGACGCCGGCTTCGACAGCGAAGCGCTGCTGGCGCACCCGGATCTGATCCTGCCGGCCGATGCCCGGATATTGATCGTGCGCGGCAGTGGCGGCCGCGAGCTGATGCGGGAGACTTTCGCGGCCCGCGGCTTCGCCGTCGAAATCCTCGATGTCTACCAGCGCGTCATGCCGGCGTTCGACGAGTTGCGGCGCGCCGAGCTCGAAGCTGCCTGGGCTGCCGGCGCCATCGATATTGCGACGATCACCAGCGTCGAGACGCTGCGGAATCTGTTCGCGCTGCTGACCGAGCGGGGCCGCGAGCTGCTCAAGGACACGCCGCTGGTGGTCGCCAGCCGCCGCATCGCTCATGCCGCTGCTGAGATGGGCGTACGCGCCGAGTGCGTGGTAGCGGCGGCCGCGGACGATCAATCCATGATCGGTGCATTGGCGCAGTGGCACGCACGTGCGCGCCTGAACTAAGCAATGTCTGATTCAGACGCTCTCGGTCATGCGCGGACATGACGGATTCGAGCCGGCCGCTCGTGAAACCCTAACGCATTGCAGCCACTGATTTGGCGCGCCGACAGGCCTGCTGCCATACTTGCTCGCGTCCGTCTCGCACCGCATTCGCCTCATGGCCGACCATTCTTCCCATAATCCGTCCGCTTCCGGCATTCCGACGCCACCGGCCGAACGCAAGCGCGTTCATACGTATGGACGCCTGACCACCGCGGCCGCAGTGCTGGCGCTGGCGACCGCCGGTTATACGCTGTGGCGACTCGACGCCGCGCGCGATCGCCTCGAAGAGTTGAATCAGGTCGTGGCGCAGATCGATTCCGACCGCGCCGTACTGCGTGGCGAGATCAAGTCGCTGGCGAACAGCGAGCGCCTCGCACGCAACGAGCTGCAGCGCCGGCTGGATGCGCTGAACGAAGCGCCGAAACAGTTGCAGGAATTCGGGGCGGCGCTGGAAGAACTGCGCGGCCGCACCGAAGGACCCGAGCGTGCATGGTCGCGGACCGAAGCTTCCTTTCTGATGGAAGTGGCGCAACGCCGGCTGACTCTCGACCGCGATATCGATACTGCGATCGTCGCACTGGAGTCCGCGGATTCGCGCCTTGCCGCGCTGCGCGATCCGAGCGTGGCAGCAGTACGGCAGCAGCTCGCCAAAGAAGTGCAGGCCCTGGGCGCCGTGAGCCGTCCCGACACGGCGGGCATTCTGGCGCGATTGGCGAATGCGGAAGAGGAAGCGACGCTCGCAGCGGTGCTCGGCATCGTGGCCGTCGAACGCACCGCACCGGCCAAAGTCCTGCCGGAAGGCTTTTTCGCACGCGCCTGGGCCGTGGCGCGCAACGCCATCTCCGGTTTGATCAGCGTACGCAAGATCGACGAACGCGACGCCAGCGTCGTGACGCTGGAAGAACAATCGCTGCGCCGTCAGCATCTGCAACTGCTGTTGTACTCGGCCCGCGCCGCCGTCCCACGGCACGACAGCGCCAGCTATCGCAGCTCGCTGGCCGGCGCGCGGCAATGGTTGAACGAATTCTTCGATCCGAGCGACCCGGCCACCGCCGCCCTGCTCAAGGAAGTCCAGGCGCTGGAAGCCCTCGACATTGATCCACCGTTGCCGGATATCACCGGCTCGGCGCGCGCCCTGCAGCGGCTGATGCCAGCCCGCCGAGGAGCGCCATGAGGTACGGCCTGTACTTCGCCGCAGCGTTGCTCGCCGGTGCGCTGCTGGCGCAGTTCCTGCTCGCCGATGCGGGCTACGTCGCTGTGCGTTTCGCCGGCTACCTGTTCGAAATGTCGGCGGTCACCTTCGTGCTGGTGCTGATCGTCGGCGGGCTCCTGATCCGGCTGCTGGTCCGCATCTTCAACGCCCGCCGCCTGTGGCGGCAGGCACAAGCCCAGCGACGCCAGGATCGCGCCCGCAAGAGCCTGGCACGCGGCCTGCTGGAGATGTCCGAAGGAGAATGGGCAGTCTCGGAAGAAACTCTCACTCGCGCTGCCCGGGATGCGGAGATGCCGGCGGCGCATTATCTGGTCGCCGCGCGCGCCGCGGAGCTGCAGGGATCTGCCCAGCGTCGCGACGAGCTGCTGGCGAAAGCCGTCGAGGCGTCGCCGGAGCGCAGGGCGCCTGCGCTCATCATGCAGGCCGAGGTCTACCTCAAGCACAAGCAGTACCAGGCGGCACTGGCCACGTTGCAGCAGCTCGACGCCAGCGGCGAACAAAGCGCCCGTGGTGTGATGCTGCTCGCCCGAATCTACCGGCAGATCGGTGACTGGGAAAAGCTGCAGGCGCTGGAATCCAAGCTGCGCAGCACGCGCGGCGTCAGCACGGCCTTCGCCGACGAAACCGTGACGCAAATCTACCTGGATCGCCTGAAAGCCGCCGGCACCGCGGCGGATGCGAAACAGCTGGAGCGCGCCTGGAAGGAAATGCCCAAGTCGCTGTTGCAGCGGCCCGAGATCATGGTGGCCTACGCCCGCGCGGCGATGGCGTGCGACCAGCACGAAACGGCAGAAGCCGAACTGCGCAAGTTCCTCAACAAGCAATGGGACGAAGCGGTGGTTCTCGTCTATGGCGAGTTGGATCCCGAACAACCGCTGCTCGCGCTGGAACGAGCGGAGGAATGGCTGCCGCAACACGGCGAGGATGCCGCGTTGCTGCTCTCCTGCGCGCGCCTGTGCATGCGTGCCGAGCTTTACGGCAAGGCGCGCAGCTACCTGGAAACCAGCCTCGCGATCCGTCCCCGGCTCGAGGCTTATCATCTGCTCGCCGACCTGATGGAACAGCTGGGCGAACGCGACCGGGCGGTCAAGGCGCTGAACGATGCGCTGGTGCACGCTCTGGGCCGCAAGCCGACCCTGCCGAAGATTCGCGCCCGCCGCTGGCTGGAGCGGCGGCAAAGCGACCGGAGAAAGAACTGAACACGCCGCGATGTCCTACACCCGCCTGACCCTGCTTCCGTCGCAACAGGTCCTGCCGGTCGAGGACGACGAAACCATCCTGGATGCGGCCCTGCGTGCCGGCTTGAACCTACCGCACAGCTGCAAGGGCGGGCATTGTTCTTCCTGCCGCGCACGCATCATCAGCGGCACGGTGCGCTATCCCGCCGGCCGGCCGCTCGGAATCACCGCCAACGAGGAACAGGAAGGCTATACGCTGCTGTGCCAGGCGCACGCCGCGAGTGCCGAGCTGACAGTCGAGATCCGCGAAATCCATCCACCGGCCGTCGTCGACGATCGCGTCCACAGCCTGCCCTGCCGCATCGAGAAAATGCAGGCGCTGGCGCCCGGCGTAATGGCCGTGTTCCTGCGGTTGCCGGCGGCCGAGCCCTTCAATTTCGTGGCCGGTCAGTACCTGGACATCATGCTGCCGCACAACCGCCGGCGCAGCTTCTCCATCGCCAATCCGCCGCATGCTGCCGAATTCATCGAGCTGCACATTCGCCGCGTCGCCGGCGGTGAATTCACGCAGCAGCTGTTCGCTGGAATGAAGGAAAAGACGCTGCTGCGAATCGAAGGGCCGCTCGGGCAGTTCTGGTTTCGCGAGGAATCGCCGCGGCCAGCGCTGTTGATCGGCGGCGGCACCGGCTATGCGCCGCTGCGCGCCATGCTGCGACATCTGCTGGAACGCGGCGATCGCCGACCATTGCACCTGTACTGGGGCGCGCAATCGCTCGACGATCTCTACGAAGACGAGCTGCTGCGCGGGCTGTGTCAGCGTTATCCGAATCTGTCCTACACGCCGGTGCTCTCCAATCCCCAGCCGCAGGATCGCTGGCGGGGGCGTACCGGCTGGGTACATGCCGCGGCGCTCGCGGATCATCCCGATCCGAGCGGCTTCGACGTCTACGCCAGCGGCCCGCCGGCCATGGTAGAGACCATCCGCCACGAATTCATCGAACGCGGCCTGCCGCCGCAACAGTTGTTTTTCGATTCGTTCGACTTTGCGCCGGATGCGCTGGAAAAATTGCGTCGAGCCGGGCAGCCCGTACCGGGCGAGCAAGGCAAGTAGCCGCCACTCACGCAGCGCAGCGCAAATCCGCCCTGCCTGCCGGCCAAGCGCGGGAACGCTGACGTCGCGGCAGAAAATGCTCGGTGCCATGACGACGAGAAGACATCTGGCCAGCGATAGGTGATGCAATACACGGCCATGACCCAGGAGCTCCCCCACGCCCTCATCGTCGGCTGCGGCTACGTCGGCCAGCGCCTGGCCCGGCGGCTGGCCCCCGCATATGACATAACAGCAGTGGTGCGCTCGGCCGAACGAGCCGCCGCGCTGAACGCCTGCGGCATCCGCGCCGTGGCGCTGGATCTCGACCGAGTCCGGCTCGGCTCCTGGCTCCCGGAAAAACTGGAGCAGGCGGCGATCTTCTATCTGGCGCCACCACCGAACAGTGGCGAAAGCGACCTGCGGCTGGACCGCTTCCTGCAGCTGGCAACGGTGCCGCCCCGCGCCTTCATCTACATGAGCACCACCGGCGTGTACGGCGATGCGCAGGGCGCCTGCGTCGATGAAAGCACGCCAGTCCGTCCGTTGACCGATCGGGCGCGGCGCCGGGTCAGCGCGGAAGAAATGACGCGAGTCTGGTGTTCGGAGCGTCGAGTACGACGTGTCGTGCTGCGAGTTCCGGGAATCTACGGCGCCGGCCGCTTGCCCATCGATCGCCTGCAGCGCCGCGAGCCGGCGTTGCGCCCGGAAGATGCGGGCATCTCCAACCGCATCCACGTCGATGATCTGGTGGAAGCCTGCACGGCGGCAATGCTGAACAAGGAAGCCCGCGGCGCCTACAACATCACCGACGGCAACGCCTGCAGCTCCACCGTATTCCTGGACCGGCTGGCGATGCTCGCCGACCTGCCCTGCCCCCCGCGGATTTCAATGGACGAAGCGCAGCTGACCTTCAGCCCGGAGCGCCTTTCCTTCCTTCATGAATCGCGCCGCGTCAGCAACGAACGCATGCTGAAGCACCTGGGCGTGAAGCTGAAATACGCGCAGCTGGACCAGGGCATCGTGCAGAGCCTGCGGGAGGAGCGCGGTCAGCCCGGCTGACTCTTCTTGCTGCCCAGCCATTTCGTGATCGGCCGCCACTGCTCCCAGTCGGGGCCGGCGAGATATTCCGGCAGCTCGAAAATGCCCATGCCGCGCTGGAAGGCACGCAGGTAGTTGGTCGACTGGCGCAGCGAGGTCAGGTACGGCACCTTGAGCTTGCCCAGGTATTGATCCAGCTCCTCGTAAATCAGCGTGTTCTCGCGCACCCGGTTGGCCACTACCGCCAGGCGCGCCTGCTCGCGCTGCACCCGGCCGAGTTCGAGCAGCTCGGCCATGAAATGCGCACAGGCCTTCATGTCGATGGGCGAAGGCATGACCGGCACCAGGATGGTCTCGGCCCGGCGCACCAGCTCGTTCATTTCCGAACCATGGGTCCGCGCCGGCGCGTCGATCACCAGCACTTCGGTATCGCGCGGCACGCCACGCAGACCCTCTTCATGAGCGTCGACGGCAGCGATCAGCGGCAGATCCTCCGGCCGCGTCGCCAGCCAGTCGAGACTGGTCCGCTGCGGATCGTAGTCGGCGAGCGCAACCCTGTGTCCTTCGTTGGCGAACCAGGTGGCGACATTGGTGGCCAGCGTGCTCTTGCCGCAGCCGCCCTTGGAATTCATCACCATCACATGACGCATGCAAGCCTCGCTTCATCGCTCATGGGAGTCGCCGGCTGAGTTGTTGTCGGCAGCGCCCCCTTAAATTAACCCGGATTTTTGCCGAAGGACAGATCGTCGCAGGCAGCCAGCCGCAGGTTCCGGCATTTCGGATTCGCCATGGAAGCGCAATCGCAGCTGACGATGGAGTTTGTGTCCATTCTTTTGTCATTCCCGCGCAAAGCCTGTCCCCCGCGCAGGGGTCGGGAATCCATCCGAAGCAGCCGGATGAGGGGCGCCGGAAACTATGTGCCAGGCGTCGCTCCGGGCAGGGCCACACATTTCCAGGACCGCGCGTGAATACGTCCCTGTAGCGCTTGCTCACTCGGAACGTCCTGTTCCTCCTCTCATTCTGAAAATGGGTGCTCCCGCCCGGAACGACGCACGGTGCCAACGTCCGTTCCGGAAGCGTGCTCTCCGAGCGCCACAACACCAGAAGTCTCTGCGGTTGCGGTCGGGGTGGCTCGTTTCGGGAGCCGCAAAAACAGGGATGTTTTTGCGGCAGCCCTACAGGGACGTATTCACGGGCGGTCCCGAAACGAGCCACCCCGACCGCAACCGCACACAGCCAATCGAAGCCGCTCTTCCACAACTCACAACTCGAACGAACCACATGCACCCGTCGAGACCACTCATCCACAGCCAACCAGGATCACGCCCGCCATCGAGAACGCCTTCTGCAGCTCACCCGGAACCGCGTCCCCTCAAACGAGAGCCGCTCCCGCCTCTGCAAATCGGATAGAGCCCCGAATCCAGACCGCGACATCGTCACATCTGCCCTTTCCTCGCCCGGCCGGACTCCACTCCGGCTCGCCAGCGGCGATAATGGCGGCACACGATTACGGAGACACTCCCGATGGCTTTCACAAACCCTCCCCAGCCCGCAATCCAGTCGCTGCTGCGCTCGGCGCGGACCATCGCCGTGGTCGGCCTGTCCGACAATCCCAACCGGCCCAGCCATGAGGTCGCCACGAAGCTGCTCGATTACGGCTACCGCATCATTCCGGTGAATCCGGTGCTGGCCACCTGGGAAGGCATTCGCGCCGTGCCCGACCTCGACCACCTGTCCGAAGTGCTCGGGCCCGGCGAGCAGGTCGACATCGTCGATGTGTTCCGTCAGCCGCAGCACGTGGCCGAAGTCGTCGACGACTGCATCCGGCTGAAGCTGCCGGCGCTGTGGCTGCAGCTCGGCGTGATCGACCCGGTGGCGGCGCAGCGGGCCGTCGCCGCCGGCATCACCGTCGTCATGGACAAGTGCCTGAAGGTCGAGCGCATGCGAATCGATTGAGCCCGTCCCGCTCACCCCGTATCCTTCCGGCAATGCTTTTGCGCTTCACCAAGATGCACGGCCTCGGCAACGATTTCATCGTTTTCGAAGCGCCTGCCGACGGCGCCGTGCCCGACGGCGAGGTCATGCGGCGGCTGGCCGACCGCCATACCGGCATCGGCTTCGATCAGGCACTGGTGCTGCTGCCGCCGCGCCAGGATGGCACCGACGTGTACTACCGCATCTTCAACGCCGACGGCTCCGAGATCGAACAGTGCGGCAACGGCGCCCGCTGCGTCGGCAAGCTGGTGGCCGACAAGCTCGCACGCCGGCAACTTCATATGGACAGTCCGGGCGGACGTGTCGATGTGCAACTGCGTCAAGACGGCCTGGTATCCGTCGACATGGGCATACCGAATTTCGACCCCGCCTCGCTGCCGTTCGATGCGTCGCGCGAAGCCGATGTGTATCCGTTGCGGATCGGCGAGTCCGAGCTGCGCATCAGCGCGGTGTCGATGGGCAATCCTCACGCGGTGATGCAGGTGCCCGCCGTGGAGAACGCCGCCGTGGACACCATCGGACCGGCCGTGGAGAATCACCCGCGCTTTGCCAAGCGAGCCAACGTCGGCTTCATGGAAGTGGTGAGCCGCGATCACATCCGCCTGCGGGTGTTCGAGCGCGGCGTCGGCGAGACCCTGGCCTGCGGCACCGGCGCCTGCGCCGCGGTGGCCGCCGGACGCCGGCTCGGCCTGCTGACGGATGAAGTCGCGGTCGATGCACCGGGCGGCAGAATGACCGTGCGCTGGCCCGGCCCCGGCGAACACCTCTGGCTCACCGGCCCGGCGGTGAAGGTGTTCGAAGGCACGGTCGAAGTTTGAAATCCATTCCCAGGCTGCGCTGAAACAAGGTCCATAGAGGCGCCATGAGCAAGCAACCCGTCCGCGGCATCGAAGTCGAATCGCTTCCCGAAGATGCCGTCGCCGCCTACCTGCAGCACAACCCCGATTTCTTCGAGCGTCATACCCAGCTGCTGACCAAGCTCAAGCTGCCGCACAGCCGTGGCGCCGCCGCAGTGTCGCTGGTGGAGCGCCAGGTGCTGGTGCTGCGGGAAAAGAACGAGAAGCTGGAAGCGCGCCTGCAGGAGCTGATCAGCGTCGCACGCGCCAACGACGTGCTGGCGACCAAGATCCATCGCCTTTCCTGTCGGTTGATCCGCGCGCGCACCGCTGCGGCGGTGTTCGATACGCTGGAATCCTCGCTGCGCGAAGATTTCGGCGCGTCCGAATGGCTGATCCTGCTGACGCCGGACAAGGATTCCGGCTTCACCGCGCTCAGCAATCGTCATCTGCGATTGCTCGAACCGAGCGCGCCGGAACTTAAGATGTTCGAGACGCTGTTCGAATCCGGCAAGCCGCGCTGCGGCCAGATCCGCGACAGCCAGCGCGATTTCCTGTTCGGCGAAGGCACGATCGAGATCGGCTCGGCCGCGCTGGTGCCGCTGAGCACGCAGCCGTCCTCGGGGCTGCTGGCGGTGGGCAGCCCCGACGCCGAGCGCTTCCATCCGACCATGAGCACGGAATTCCTCGCTCGCATCGGCAATCTGGTCAGCGAAGCCGTCGGAGCGCTGTAGCGTTTCGTCGTTGCGCAGCGCGCAGCGCCATGCATGACGATGTCCGCAGCTGGGTGCCCAAGTTCCTGCAGCACCTGTCATTGGAACGACGACTGTCGCCGCACACCGATTGCAACTATCGCCGCGATCTGGAGTTGTTCCTGCGCTTCTGCGAGCGCAACGGCATCGCAGACTGGCGCAGCGTCGACGCCCAACATGTCCGCAGTTTCGCCGCCGCGGAATTCCGCCAGGGCCAGTCACCGCGCACCATCCAGCGGCGCCTGTCGGCACTGCGCAGTTTTTTCAATTTCCTGCTGTGCCAGGAACAGTCGCCGGTGCAGACCAATCCGGCGATCGACGTTCGCGCTCCCAAGGCCGGCAAGCGCCTGCCGGCAACCCTCGATGCGGATCAGATGGCACGATTGCTGACGTTCCGCAGCGACGAGCAGCTGGGCGTGCGCGACAAGGCCATCATGGAGCTGTTCTATTCCTCCGGCCTGCGCCTGTCCGAGCTGGTCGAGCTGGATCTGGACAATCTCGATCTGCCGGATCGGACCGTGCGCGTCACCGGCAAGGGCGGCAAGACCCGCATCGTGCCGGTCGGCCGTTATGCGCTGGCTGCACTGGCGGCGTGGCTGCGGGAACGCGCCACTCTGGCCAAGCCCGGCGAGCAGGCCGTATTCGTCGCCAACCACGGCGGACGCCTGCTGCAGCGCGCAGTGCAAACACGCATCACGCTGTGGGCAAAACGCCAGGGCCTGGGCGTACATCTGCACCCTCATATGTTCCGGCACTCCTTCGCCAGCCATCTGTTGGAATCCAGCCAAGATCTGCGCGGGGTGCAGGAGCTGCTCGGCCACGCCAATCTGGCCACCACCCAGATCTACACTCACCTTGATTTCCAGCACCTGGCCAAGATATACGACCGGGCCCATCCCCGCGCCCGCAGGAAATCCTGAAACCCTCCATGCAGCAGTTCGACGGCACCACCATCCTTTCCGTGCGCCGCAACGGCGTGGTCGCCATCGGCGGCGACGGCCAGGTCTCGCTCGGCAACACCGTGATGAAATCCAATGCGCGCAAGGTGCGGCCGCTCTACGAGGGCAAGGTGCTGGCGGGATTTGCCGGCGGCACCGCCGACGCCTTCACCCTGTTCGAGCGCTTCGAGACCAAGCTGCAGCAATACGGAAATCTCACGCGCGCAGCCATCGAGCTGGCCAAGGACTGGCGCTCGGACCGCAGCCTGCGCCGCCTGGAGGCGCTGCTGTGCGTGGCCGACCTGCGCAGCTCGTTCATCATTTCCGGCAACGGCGACGTGATCGAGCCCGAGGACGACATCATGGCCATCGGCTCCGGCGGCGCCTATGCGCAATCTGCCGCACGCGCCCTGATGCAGAACACCGAGCTCGACGCGCGCAGCGTGGTCGAGAAGTCGCTGAACATTGCCGCCGACATCTGCGTCTTCACCAATCGCAATCTCACCATCGAAGTGCTCGGAGGCTGAAGGCGCGCCCGCAGCGCAGCCGCATCTCGCAGCAACGGATCGAGTCGCCCGCGCCAGCCCTATCACTTCTTGCGTCGTTGTCCGTCATTTACGCATCTTCCCGCCTATGTCCTCCATGACCCCCAGAGAAATCGTCCAGGAACTCGACAAGCACATCGTCGGACAGGCTGACGCCAAGCGCGCCGTGGCGATTGCGCTGCGCAATCGCTGGCGCCGGATGCAGGTGAAGGAAGAGCTGCGCGCGGAAATCACGCCGAAGAACATACTGATGATCGGTCCGACCGGCGTCGGCAAGACCGAAATCGCGCGACGCCTGGCGAAGCTCGCACGCGCTCCCTTCATCAAGGTCGAAGCCACCAAGTTCACCGAGGTCGGCTATGTCGGCCGCGAGGTCGATTCCATCATCAAGGATCTGATGGACGTCGCCGTCAAGATGACGCGCGAGGTGGAGACGGAGAAGGTGCGCCATCGCGCCATGGACGCAGCGGAAGACCGCGTGCTGGATGCGCTGCTGCCGCGCCCCAGGCCGATGGGTTTCACGTCGGAACCGGAACCCGAGCCGCGCGATCACGACACGCGCCAGAAATTCCGCAAGATGCTGCGCGAAGGCCAGCTCGACGAGCGCGAGATCGAGGTCGAGGTGCGGGCGCTGCCGATGGGCGTCGAGATCATGGCGCCGGCCGGAATGGAGGACCTGACGCAGCAGCTGCAGGGCATGTTCTCCAATCTCGGCGGCCAGCGCACCAAGATGCGCAAGGTGAAGGTGCGCGAGGCGTTCAAGCTGCTCACCGACGAGGAAGCAGCCAAGATGATCAATGAGGAGGAGCTCAAGCTGCAGGCGCTGCAGAACGCCGAGCAGAACGGCATCGTCTTCATCGACGAGATCGACAAGATCGCGCGCCGCCAGGAAACGCACGGCGCGGACGTGAGCCGTGAAGGCGTGCAGCGCGACCTGCTGCCGCTGGTGGAAGGCAGCACCGTCAGCACCAAGCACGGCGTGGTGAAGACCGATCACATCCTGTTCATCGCCTCCGGCGCCTTCCACATGTCGCGGCCGTCGGATCTGATCCCGGAGCTGCAAGGCCGCTTTC